>CAYYGY010000046.1:0-6413 GCA_964471735.1 uncultured Eubacteriales bacterium | reverse complement strand
GCCGGAATAAGTGCGATTATCTGCACAGCGGACGGTGATGTTGCCGCTCAGGCGGACACTGCTGCACAGAAGTGTCCTCAGCTTGTACATAAGATTATTGTTAACGGCGAGCGTGACGGCTGGCGAAGCTTTGACGAAGAATATACAATGTTCAGCTCTCATTACAATCGCAGTGAAGATGCGCCCGGTGGTGATGACCTGATGCTGATGTTCTTTACATCGGGCACCTCAGGCTATCCCAAAATCGCCGCTCACAATTATAAGTATGCTCTCGGCCATTTTCATACAGCTAAATATTGGCACAATGCCGATCCCAACGGCTTGCATTTCACAATTTCCGATACAGGCTGGGCGAAGGCCATGTGGGGCAAGCTCTACGGTCAGTGGCTGTGCGAAGCGGCAACCTTTGTGTATGACTTTGATCGCTTTGATGCCGCTGACATCTTGCCGATGTTTGCAAAATATAATATTACCAGCTTTTGCGCACCTCCCACTATGCTCAGAATGATGGTAAAGCAGGATATATCAAAGTATGATCTATCCTCGGTGCGTCATATGACAACCGCCGGTGAGGCCCTGAATCCTGAGGTATACCGTCAGTTTGAAAAGGCTACGGGACTGCAAATTTTGGAGGGCTTCGGTCAGTCTGAAAGCACGATGATAATCGGCAATATGCGCGGTGCAAAGCATAAGCTTGGCTCTATGGGTAAGCCTGCGCCTATATATGATGTTGACCTTATGGACGCTGACGGAAATCCTGTTCCTACCGGCGAACCCGGCGAGATTGTCGTTAATGTCCAAAACGGTATGCCTTGCGGGTTGTTTACCGGATACTACGGTGACAAGGCGCGTACGGACGAGGTTTTGCACGACGGTTATTATCACACCGGTGATATGGCGTGGCGTGATGAAGACGGATTTTATTGGTATGTCGGCAGAATAGACGATGTTATCAAGTCATCAGGTTATCGCATAGGTCCGTTTGAGATCGAAAGCGTTATAATGGAACTTCCTTATGTCGTTGAATGCGGCGTTTCGGCTGTTCCTGATGATGTCAGAGGTCAGATAGTTAAAGCAAGTATCGTTTTAACTTCGGGCACAGAGGGTACAGATGAGCTTAAGAAGGAAATCCAAAGCTATGTAAAGAAGCGTACTGCGCCTTATAAATATCCTCGTGTGGTTGTGTTCTGTGATAGCCTTCCAAAGACTACCAGCGGAAAAATTCAAAGAAACAAGTTGTGAGGTAAGCAATATGAAGATATCTTGTGTACAAATGAATATGCTTCTCGCAGAGCCTGACAAAAACTATGAGAGCGCCTGCAAACTTATTGAAAGAGCGGCATTAGACGGTGCAGACGTTGTCGTTTTGCCCGAAACTTGGAACACAGGCTTTTTCCCCGGAGAGAATCTGAAAGATTTTTGCGACACCGACGGTGAGAGAACAAAGAAAGAGATCGGTTTTCTTGCCAAAAAGCTCGGTATCTGCATTGTTGCGGGTAGTGTTTCAAACATCAAGGCAGATAAGATATATAATACGTCTTTCGTTTTTTCAAAAGACGGTGAGTGTATCGCCCAATATGATAAGACCCACCTGTTTACACCAATGCAGGAGCATCATTTCTACGAAAAGGGAAGCCGTTTGACCCGATTTGAGATTGACGGTAAGAAATGCGGCATAATTATTTGCTATGATATCCGTTTTCCTGAGCTTACGCGTTCGCTGTCGATAGACGGACTTGATATCTTGTTTGTTGTTTCCCAGTGGCCTGCGGTCAGGATAGAGCACCTGTTGGCTTTGACCAAGGCAAGGGCTATCGAAAACCAGATGTTTGTCGTTTGTTGTAATTCCTGCGGTACAGCAGGTGATACAGTGTATGGCGGTAATTCGTCTGTTCACGATCCTTGGGGTAATGTGCTTAAACTTGCCGGCGAGAATGAAGAGATCATCAGCGCTGAATGTGACACATCGGTACTGGGCGATATAAGAAATTCAATAAATGTATTCAACGACCGCAGAGTCGAACTTTATAAATTAAGTTGAAAGAAGGATTTTAAAAATGAATTATCAATTTCCTGTAACCAGAACGACCAATCCGAAGAAGCGTCCTGAGGACGAAACTAAACTTGGATTTGCACGCTATTTCACTGACCATATGTTTGTAATGGATTATGATGAGGGCCAAGGCTGGCACGACGGTAGAGTTGTACCTCATGAGCCGATTTTGATTGAGCCTGCATCTTGCGTTTTGCACTATGCTCAGATGATGTTTGAGGGCATGAAGGCGTATCGTCGGGCTGACGGTACGGTTCAGCTTTTCCGTCCTGATATGAACGCTAAGAGAATGCTTCGCACCAATGAGCGTATGTGCATACCCGAACTGCCTGAGGAACTTCTTATAGCAGCCGTCGAGGCTGTCATCCGTGAGGATATAGATTGGGTACCTTCTGCTCCGGGAACAGCGCTTTACATTCGTCCCTTCATTTTCGGTGATGAGGTATCGTTCTCTGTTCTGCCTGCTAAGCATTACCGTTTCATGGTCATTCTCAGCCCCACCGGCTCTTATTACGCTGCAAATGACGGCGGACTAAGCACAACCAGAATTTTCGTACAGGATGAGTATATTCGTGCGGCACCGGGCGGAACAGGCTACGCAAAGGTCGGCGGCAACTACGGTGGCGGTATGCGTGCTTCAAGAGATGCTATGAAGTATGACTGCAAGGACGTTCTCTGGCTTGATGCAATCGAGCATAAGTATGTTGAGGAGATCGGCACCTCAAACGCCTTCTTCCGTATAAATGACGAGGTTATTACCGCTCCCTTGACAAGCGGCACAATCCTCCCCGGAATCACAAGAGATTCTGTAATCCAGCTTCTTAAGAAGTGGGGAATAAAGGTCACTGAGCGCAAGCTATCCATTGATGAAATCATCGCTGCGTCTAAGTCAGGTGAACTTCAGGAGATTTTTGCCAGCGGCACCGCTGCAGTTATATCTCCGATAGGCTGTCTTAACTACAAGGGTGACGACCTTCAGGTCGCTGATGGCAAGGTCGGCGAAGTCGCACAGAAGCTTTACGACACTATTTACGGTATTCAGACCGGTGCTGTCGAAGACTTTATGGGCTGGACCTATCCGCTCGATCTAAAGGCGTAAAATGAAGAGGATAACCGTTTTTTCGGGACATTACGGAAGCGGAAAAACCAATATTGCCATTAATTTTGCTGTAAAGCTCAAAAACGATGGGTATCCCGTCAGCATTGCTGACCTGGATATAGTTAATCCTTATTTTCGCACTAAGGACAGTGCCGCTCAGCTCGAAAACGCAGGGATAGAACTTGTATCTCTGCCTTTTGCAAACAGTAATGTTGACTTACCTGCATTGCCGTCACAGATGTACGGCTTGGTTCAGCGAAAAGACAAATATGTTGTTATTGACCTTGGCGGCGATGAGCGCGGTGCTCTTGCTCTGGGCAGATATACCCCTTATATATTAAAAGAAGACGATTATGATATGTTCTTTGTTGTGAACTTCTACCGTCCTCTTACAACTTCGGTGGAAGAGGCGCTTGATGCTTTTTATGAAATCGAAGCTGCATCAGGACTCAAATTCACCGGAATCGTTAATAATTCTAATCTCGGCACAGAAACAAGAGCACAGGATATAACAAACACCGTTGAGAAAGCAAAACAGCTGTGTGAGAGGGTAGGACTTCCGCTCGTTATGACAAGCGTCGAGTCGTCAATATCTGATGGCCTGAATTTACCCGAGCAGTTTTCTCTCACACTGCAAAAGAAACTATTTTGATAGGAGAAACGATATGGCTAAAGTTACTTTTGCGACCGACTTGTGCAAAGGTTGCGGACTTTGTGTCAGTGCTTGCCCTAAGTCAATCATTGAAATCGCAAGTGAACAAATAAACATAAAGGGACATTCTCCCGCCCGTATTACCGATCAGGAGAAATGTATAGGTTGCGCATTTTGTGCAACTATGTGTCCCGACTGCGTTATAAAGGTTGAAAAGTGAGGTGGATACAATGGCTGATAAAGTTTTGATGAAAGGCAACGAGGCTATTGCCGAAGCTGCCATACGTGCGGGTTGCCGACACTATTTTGGCTATCCCATCACCCCTCAGACAGAGGTTGCCGCTTATATGGCTAAGCGTATGCCAAAGATAGGCGGAGTATTCTTGCAGGCAGAAAGTGAAATTTCCGCCATAAATATGGTCTACGGCGTAGCAGGCGCGGGATATCGTGTTATGACCTCGTCCTCCAGTCCCGGAATTTCACTCAAGCAAGAGGGAATATCATATCTTGCCGGCTCTGACCTTCCTGCACTTATAGTTAATGTTCAGCGCGGCGGTCCCGGACTCGGCGGAATACAGCCTTCGCAGTCAGACTATTTTCAGGCTACAAGAGGTGGCGGACACGGCGACTATCACCTTATAGTTCTGGCTCCTGCATCGGTTCAGGAAATGGCTGACCTCACCATTCTGGCATTTGACCTTGCAGACCGTTACAGAGTGGCTTCAATGTTGCTTGCCGACGGTACTATGGGCCAGATGATGGAGCCTGTTTCTCTGCCCGAATCCGTTGAAACCGCAAAGGTTGACAAGCCTTGGGCAGTAACCGGTACAAAAATGGAACGTAAACATAATATCATAAACTCGCTTTATCTTTCACCCGAAAAGCTTGAGCAGACAAATTATGAGAGATTTGAACGCTATAAGCTTATTGAGGAGAATGAGCCCAGATATGAATCCTTCATGATGGAGGATGCTGAGTACTGTGTTGTGGCATACGGCATTACCTCAAGAGTATCTAAGAACGCTGTTATCGCCGCCAGAGAACAGGGTATACGCGTCGGTATGATAAGACCGATTACACTTTGGCCGTTCCCGACTAAGGCAATAGCAGATGTTACAGATAAGGTCAAGGCGTTTATCAGCGTTGAGCTTTCAATGGGTCAGATGATTGAGGATGTAAAGCTTGCTTCAGGTTGCAAGAAGCCCGTTGTACTCTGCAACCGTGTCGGCGGTGTTATCACAACCCCCGAACAGGTGCTTGAAACAATTAAAGAAACTGCAGGAGGTGCTGAATAATGGTAGTGTTTGAAAAACCGAAAAGTCTTACCGATGCACAATTTCATTATTGTCCCGGCTGTACTCACGGCATTATTCACCGCCTTGTAGCGCAGGCAATTGATGACCTTGGTATAGAGGGAAAAACTGTCGGTGTTGCGCCGGTAGGCTGTGCTGTTATGGCATATGATTATTTTGCCTGTGATATGGTTGAGGCCGCACACGGTCGTGCGCCTGCTGTTGCGACCGGATTAAAGCGCTGTATGCCCGAAAACATCATATTTACATATCAGGGCGACGGTGACCTTGCTTCTATCGGTATGGCTGAAACTGTACACGCCGCTACACGAAACGAGAATATCACTATAATCTTTGTAAATAACGCTATTTACGGAATGACCGGCGGCCAGATGGCGCCCACTTCCCTTCCGGGTCAGGTAACACAGACCTCGCCTTACGGAAGAGATGTAGCCACCGCAGGCTATCCCGTAAGAGTTTGCGAGATGTTGGCAACACTTGACGGCCCTGAGTATATAACCAGAGTTGCGGTAAACAACGTTAAAAATGTCAGACAGGCTCAGGCAGCGATAAAAAAGGCTTTTGAAAATCAGGTAAACAACAAGGGATTTTCGTTGGTAGAGGTCGTTTCGTCCTGCCCCACAAACTGGGGAAAATCCCCGCAGGACGCTCTTAAATGGGTCGAGGAAAAAATGTTGCCGTATTATCCTTTGGGTGTCTATAAGGACAGAAGCGCAAAGGAGGAGAAATAATGAGCGCGAAGAAATTTTTGTTCTCCGGATTCGGCGGACAGGGTATTTTGTTTGCCGGTAAATTTATTGCATATAAAGGCCTTATGGAGGATAAGAATGTCAGTTGGCTTCCTTCTTACGGGCCTGAAATGCGTGGCGGCACCGCAAGCTGCGGTGTAATTATCAGCGATGATGCTGTCGGTTCGCCGATAGTTTCAAACCCTGACATTTTAGTTGCAATGAATCTTCCTTCTCTTGACCGCTACGAGGACAGCGTTGTGACCGGCGGAATAATTTTTGCCGATTCTGCCCTTATTGAGCGCAAGGTAAGGAGAGACGATGTCACTGTTTACTATATACCTGCAACACGCCTTGCACACGATAATCACGTTCCTACACTTGCCAATATGATAATTGTAGGTAAGATAATGAAAGAACTGGGTGAGTTTGACGAAGAGACACTTCAAAACGCCCTGAAAAAGGTTATCTCAGCAAAACACGCCGATATGCTTGATGTCAATCTCAAGGCAATGAGGATAGGCGCTGAATATTGATCGGCTTTCGCAGTATAATTTAAAAAAACTGT
>CAYYGY010000045.1:0-6491 GCA_964471735.1 uncultured Eubacteriales bacterium | reverse complement strand
AAGAAATGGGACTGTATGTCAGGCAGCGAACAGCTTAAATGCGCCGTTGCTATCGTGCGCAAGCTCAACCCGAAATGCGGTTTTGTACTTGTGGACAAGCTCGAACAGATGGATATTGACACACTCAATGAGTTCGGCAAGTGGCTTGAAGCGGAAGGCTTGCAGGCTATAGCTACAAGAGTAAGCACAGGCGACGAATGCAGCGTTATTATTTCCGACGGCTATATTCAGGAGCCGTCGCAGACAACAAATACACCTTGGAAGGCAGGTCAGTTTTAAATGAATATTACATCAGGAAAAATTCAGTCAGCGCAGAAGGTCATTGTGTATGGCCCTGAGGGGGTAGGCAAATCAACCTTTCTTGCACAGTTTCCCGACCCTCTGTTTATCGACACTGAGGGCAGCACAAAGCACCTTGACGTAAGGCGTTTCGATTGCCCCACAAGCTGGACTATGCTTAAGGAACAGGTTAAGTTTGTAATCGCAAACAAGCCGTGTTCTACACTGTGCATAGATACCGCCGACTGGGCGGAGAGACTTTGCGTTGAACACGTTTGCAGTAATGCCGGTAAGAAAAACATTGAGGATTTCGGCTACGGTAACGGCTTTACCTATGTGAACGAAGAATTCGGCAGATTTCTCAATCTTCTCAACGATGTAATCGAAGCCGGTATCAACGTTGCAATTTCTGCACATTCTCAGCTTATCAAGTTTGAACAGCCCGACGAAGCCGGAGCATACGACCGTTATGAGCTCAAGCTCGGTTTCAGAAAGACCGAAAAGCGCACAGCAGCTCTGCTCAAAGAATGGGCGGACACAATGCTCTTTGCCAATTACAAAACAATCGTTATGGCTACGGACGATAAGGGTACAAAACATAAAGCCTACGGCAGCGAAAGGGTTATGTACACCACGCACCACGCTTGCTGGGATGCAAAAAACCGTTGGGGTCTGCCCGAGGAATGCAAATTTGATTATTCGGTAATCGCTGCACACATTCCGAATATGGTTACAGCACCGCAGGCGGTAACGGCTCAACCTGCCGGAAATTCCGGAATGTTCAACGCAGTCGAGGACACTGCACTGCAGCCTACGCCTCAGACACCTGCCGCACCGAAAGCGGATATTCCCGACGGAATACCTGCCGTGCTTGCAGACCTGATGCGCATCAACAATGTAAGTGAAGCCGAAATAAGAGAAGTTGTTGCAGAAAAGGGGCATTTTCCGATTGATACGCCCATAAGCGTTTATCCCGAGGATTATGTCAACGGCGTTCTTATCGCCGCCTGGGAGCAGGTTTTTGAGGCGATAAAAGCAAACCGTCCCTTTTAATTAAAAACATTATATTATACAAAGGAGAAATACAACAATGAGCGATTTATTTAACGAAGTAATGTCCGAGCTTGACTGGGACAGCGAAATCAGTCACGACAGCGAATTTACACTTTTACCCGAGGGCGAATACGATTTTGTTGTCAAAAAGTTTGAACGTGCCCGTCACAACGGCTCAACCAAGCTGCCTGCCTGTAACAAGGCTGTGCTTACCCTTGAGGTTACGGACGGCAAGAACAAGGCGACAATTGAGCATAATCTGTTCCTGCATCAGAAGACAGAGGGTATGCTTTGCGAATTTTTCACCGCTATCGGTCAGCGCAAGCACGGCGAAACGCTGAAAATGAACTGGCCTGCGGTTATGGGTGCGACGGGTCGCTGCAAGGTTTACGTTGATAAGTGGCAAGGCAAGGACGGTCAGCCGAAGGAGAGCAACAAAATCAGGAAATTCCTTGCGCCGAAAGCAGATAACACACCTGCTGCTCCTGCTGCAAAGACTTGGAACTCGGGTACGTTCTGATGGAACTGCGACCTTATCAGCAAGAAGCCAAGGCGGCTATATTCGAGCAATGGGAAACAGTTGATAAAACCTTGCTTGTTCTGCCTACGGGCTGCGGCAAAACCATAGTTTTTGCAAAGGTTACAGAGGACTGTGTTCGTATCGGTGGGCGGGTGCTTATACTCGCCCACCGTGGTGAGCTACTTGAACAAGCAGCAGATAAAATCAAGAATGCTACAGGGCTTGTTTGTGCTGTTGAAAAA
The DNA here is from genome assembly GCA_964471735.1 of uncultured Eubacteriales bacterium. GTDB lineage: Bacteria > Bacillota > Clostridia > Oscillospirales > Acutalibacteraceae > RGIG2206. The sequence continues at coordinate 4,397 of CAYYGY010000045.1, read as the reverse complement.
GCTGAACAAAGCTGCCTTGGCACTTGGTACAGAATTGTTGTCGGCAGCGTTCAGAGCCTTATGCGTGAGAAGCGGTTGAGCCAATTTCCAAAGGATTATTTTGATTACATAATCGTTGACGAGGCTCACCATATATTGTCCGAAGGTTACCGCCGTGTGCTTGAGCATTTCAGCTCGGCAAAGGTGCTCGGCGTTACCGCAACGCCCGACCGTGGCGACCGCAAAAACCTCGGCACGGTATTTGAAACGCTTGCCTATGAATACACCCTGCCGAAAGCTATCAAAGAAGGCTACCTCTCACCTATTAAGGCTCTTACAATCCCGTTGCAGCTTGACCTTACAACCGTAGCTATGCAGAACGGCGATTTTAAGGCTTCTGACCTTGGCAACGCCCTTGACCCGTATTTATATCAGATAGCAGACGAAATGGTTAAAAACTGCCAGAATCGCAAAACCGTGGTGTTTCTGCCGCTTATAAAAACCTCGCAGAAATTCAGGGATATTCTCAACGAAAAAGGTTTTCGTGCTGCAGAGGTAAACGGTGACAGCAAGGACAGAGCCGAAATTCTCAAGGATTTTGACAACGACAAATACAACGTGCTTTGTAATTCAATGCTGCTTACCGAAGGCTGGGACTGCCCGAGCGTTGACTGTATCGTTGTTCTGCGCCCGACAAAGGTGCGCAGCCTTTACAGTCAGATGGTAGGCAGAGGTACACGCCTTCATCCCGGCAAAGAGGATTTGCTTTTGCTCGATTTCCTGTGGCATACGGAACGGCACGAGCTGTGTCACCCTGCTTCACTTATATGCGAAAGCGAAGAGGTTGCCAAGAAAATGACCGAAAATATTGAGGCGGCGGGCTGCCCTGTAGATATTGAAGAAGCCGAACAGCAGGCGGCAACCGATGTTATAGCCCAGCGTGAGGAAGCACTCGCAAAGCAGCTTGAAGAAATGCGAAAGCGCAAAAGCAAGCTCGTTAATCCGCTTCAATACGAAATGTCCATACAAGCTGAAGACTTGGCGAACTACGTACCGGCATTCGGTTGGGAATGCTCTCCACCGAGCGAAAAGCAGAAAGCAGCCCTTGAAAAGCTCGGTATTCTGCCCGATGAAATTGAAAACGCAGGCAAGGCGGAATTACTGCTTACTCGTCTGCAAAAGCGTATTGCGGAAGGTCTGACTACTCCGAAGCAGATACGTTTGCTTGAACGCTACGGATTTAAAAATGTCGGTACGTGGATGTTTGACGATGCAAGCAAGCTGATAAGCCGCATATCGGCAAATGCATGGAGAGTGCCTTATACAATTAATCCTGCAGAATACACTCCGTGAGGTAATTTATGACAGAAATAAATTTGATTGAATGTTTAAAGTATATAAATCCTGCCGCTCTTGACTATCAGGAGTGGGTTAATATCGGCATGGCACTAAAGCATGAGGGCTACGGTGTAGCCGTTTGGGAAGAATGGAGCAGGGCTGACAGCCGCTTTCACGAAGGTGAATGTGAGAAAAAGTGGGCTACCTTCAACGGCTCAGCTTCTCCCGTTACCGCAGGGACCATTGTGCAAATGGCAAAGGATAACGGCTGGCAGGCTTTTAATGATGAAAGCTATGCACTCGACTGGGACAGCGTTATAGGCGGCAAGGACGATTTGAGAATCATCGACAAGGGCTGGCTTGAGGGAACAGACATACATATCCCCGACGAATGGCAGCCCGCAAAGCAGATTATTACCTATATAAACACGCTTTTTGAATCTGCCGAAACCGTGGGCTTTGTGACCGAGTGCTGGCAGAATGAGGGCAAATTTATGCCGACAAAGGGCACTTACACAATGACTGCAGGAGAAATTGTTGAAAAGCTGAGCAAATGCGGCGACGATATAGGCGCAGCTCTGGGCGATTACAACCCCGAAGCAGGAGCGTGGGTGCGCTTTAATCCGCTTGACGGTAAGGGTGTCAAAAACGAAAATGTCACCGATTACCGTTTTGCACTTGTAGAATCCGACACTATGGATATTTCAAAGCAAAACACAATTCTGCGTGAATTGGAGCTGCCTATAGCCTGCCTTGTGTATTCGGGCGGCAAAAGCCTTCACGCCATAGTCAGGGTTGAAGCTGCAAACTTTGACGAATACCGCAAGCGTGTGGATTTCCTATACGATGTTTGCAAGAAAAACGGGCTTGAAATTGACCGTCAGAACAAAAACCCGTCCCGTCTTTCCCGTCTGCCGGGTGTTGAGCGTAAAGGACAAAAGCAGTACCTTCTTGACACCAATATCGGCAAACAGAGCTGGAACGAGTGGAAGGAATGGATTGAGGGTATAAACGACGATTTACCCGACCTTGAAAGCGTAAACGATGTATGGAACTCTTTACCCGAGCTTGCACCGCCGCTGATTGACGGCATACTGCGCCAGGGCGACAAAATGCTGCTTGCAGGTCCGAGTAAGGCGGGTAAATCTTTCGCTCTTATTGAACTTTGCATATCTATTGCAGAAGGTTTGCCGTGGTTCGGTTTCAACTGTGCACAGGGTAAAGTGTTGTATGTAAACCTTGAACTTAACCGTGCAAGCTGTCTGCACCGCTTCAAGGATATTTACACTACACTCGGTATACCGCCGAAAAATCTCAATAACATTGATATCTGGAATTTGCGTGGCAAGTCCATTCCTATGGACAAGCTCGCACCCAAACTCATACGCAGGGCGGCAAAGAAGAATTATATAGCCATAATCATTGACCCGATTTATAAAATCATTACGGGTGATGAAAACTCAGCAGACCAAATGGCATATTTTTGTAACCAATTTGACAAGGTTTGCACCGAACTCGGTTGTGCCGTTATCTACTGTCACCACCATTCAAAGGGTGCACAGGGCGGCAAACAGAGTATGGACAGAGCTTCAGGCAGCGGCGTTTTTGCCCGTGACCCCGATGCGCTTCTTGACCTCATAGAATTGCCGCTGACAGATGCCGTTCTTGAACAGCAGACCGATAAAGGAATTTGCGCCGCCTGTATAAGCTGGCTCAGCCGTTATCAGAAGCTCGATGCCGCTTCACTGGACGACAGAGAAAACGACCGCACTATGCTTCAAATTTGCCGCCATGAGCTGCCCGATTACGCATACACTCAGTTACATAAAGAAATTGACGAAATGCGTTCACGGGTGCAAAAACGCACAGCCTGGCGCATTGAGGGAACTCTGCGAGAGTTTCCCCGCTTTGCTCCCGTCAATCTGTGGTTTGAATTTCCCGTTCATATCCCCGACAGCACAGGTATTTTGCAGGATGCCGCACCGAACAACGGATATACCAACAAAGGTGCTCCTTGGGCGAAAAATTTTGACCGCAAGAAGAGTAAGGAAGAGTTAAAAAGCGACCGCAAGAAAGCTCTCGACACAGCTTTTCAGGCGTGTCAGATTAACGGCGAAGTAAGTATTTCCGATATTGCAGAATACCTCGGGAAGTCTGAAGATACCGTCAGAAGGCACATAAAAGAAAGCGGTAAATACTGGATTGACGAGGGTATTGTTGGGCGCAGATAGAGTTGCAAACTCGATAAAATGCGTCTTGCAACTGCGAGTTGCAAATTCGATAAACAATCGAAAATGCGGCTATGAGTTGCAAACTCGATAAATAATCGACTTTGCGTGAGCTGCACGCAAACCATATTACTACGTAATATGTCCTTGCGGCTGTCTGACAGGTCAGAGGGTGGAGGTAGTTGTGCGAAGCTCACGCACAACAACTCCCTCCCCCTTCCTCTGACAAAGGCGAAAATTTTGAAAGGAGAAAATTTGAAAATGCCGAACGCAAACATAAAAACTAACACGACAAAACCTGTACAGTTGATTTTTTTTAGAGATAAGCGTACAGAGAAAATCTGCGCTTGTCACCTTAACAAGTTTGAATCCAAAGAAGCAACCGAACGAGCAGTAGCAATGCACAACAACAATCCCGATAATCGTTCTGTAGTATCTGTTGTTGAAGCTGATGATTATATGAAATATCTTTACGATAAACTCATTGAAAAAATGCGTTATCCCCAAGAGATAATTGATGAAATTATCAACGACCTTGAATCTGCTATTTCGAGCCTTCAATGCTTAAAACCGGAGGAAGAAAAATGACAAAACAATTCTTTTTGCCGATGATACCGCCGACAGTTACGGCTCAGCAGAAAGGTGAAACAATCCGCTGCGGTAAAATCCATCACTACGAAAAGCCCGAGGTTACTGCTGTGCGTGAGAAATTCAAATCTAACCTTGCAAAGTATGCTCCCGAAAAGCCGTTTGAGGGTGCTGTAAGGCTCGTAACACAATGGATTTACCCCATAAAAGCAAATCACAAGGACGGCGAATACAAAACCACAAAGCCCGATACCGATAACGCTC
>CAYYGY010000044.1:0-6606 GCA_964471735.1 uncultured Eubacteriales bacterium | reverse complement strand
CGGCAATATGGACATTGTAGACAATATGATGCTGCGCTCGTACCGCAAGGGACACTCAATGTTCCTTGAGAGGAAAGCGCCGAAAAATCTGGCGGAAAAAATCATACATGACCTTGAGGTCGTTACTCCAAGCGCCTCCACACCAGTCAGACGGCTTTCGGGCGGCAATGTTCAGAAGGTACTCGTAGGCCGTGAGATCGCGGCATCGCCGACCGTGTTTATGGCGGCATATCCTGTAAGAGGGCTTGACATCAACTCCTCATACCTTATATACAATCTTCTTAATGAGCAGAAGGAAAAAGGCGTCGCCGTAATATTTGTAGGCGAGGACCTTGACGTGCTTATCGAGCTTTGCGACAGGATCATGGTCATCGGCTCAGGCAGGATCACAGGCATCGTTGACGGACGTACGGCGACCAAGGAAGAGATAGGCCTGCTTATGACAAAGACCGATGCTGATAACGCCGACGGAGGTGAGCAATAATGACTAAAAACGCAGCAAAAATCCACGAGCCGCTTTTTCACGTCGTCAAGCGCGATGCTATGCCTGCTTGGAAGGGTGTGCTTGTCCGAGTTATCGCCGTTTTGTGCGCGATAGGGCTTTGCTCGCTTGTCGTTTACATCGGCGGAAACGCAAGCCCTGTAAAGTATTTTCAGGCTATGTTCAAGGGTGCTTTCGGCACCGAAAACCTGACTTGGTCTTATCTTTACTCTGCGGCGATACTTCTGTGTATCGCGGTCGGCGTTACCCCCGCGTTTAAAATGCGGTTCTGGAACATCGGCGCGGAGGGTCAGGTGCTGATGGGAGGTCTGGCGGCAACCGCTTGTATGTACTACCTCGGCGGAAAGGTGCCTATGCCGGTGCTTTATCTGCTGATGATAGTATCAAGTATACTTGTCGGCGCAATGTGGGCGGTCGTTCCGGCGGTTTTCAAGGCCCGCTGGAATACGAATGAAACGCTGTTTACGCTGATGATGAACTATGTTGCGATACAGATCATCTGCTTTGCGATAGATACCTGGGTCAAGGACGGCTCCGGTACGTTGAAGCCTATGCACGGTTATGGCTTTCCGACGCTTCATAACAAATGGCTGTTAAACATTATAATTATCGCCCTGATAACCGTTTTAATATATATCTATCTTCGGTTCAGCAAGCAGGGCTATGAAATATCGGTCGTGGGCGAGAGTGAAAACACCGCCCGTTACATAGGTATAAACGTTAAAAAGGTCATTGTCCGTACAATGCTGCTTTCGGGCGCGATATGCGGAATTGCCGGCCTTATAATTTCCGGCGGAATGAACCACACTATTTCCACCGGCAGTGCGGGTGGGCGAGGCTTTACCGCCATACTTGTTTCGTGGCTTGCGAAATTCAATCCGCTTGTAATGGTGCTTACAAGTATGCTTATCGTATTCTTTGAGGTCGGTGCGCTTCAGGTAAGCACGGATCTGGGCCTTACAGATATTTCGGACATAACCACTGCTATAATACTGTTCTTTATAATAGGATGCGAGTTTTTCATCAACTATAAGATAGTATTGCGCAGATCGCATAAGGAGGTAGCCTGATGATAGCATTTCTTACTGCTGCCGTAAGAACGGGAATGACGTTTCTGTACGGCTCCACCGGTGAAACACTCACCGAAAAATCCGGCCACCTGAACCTGGGGATCCCCGGTATTATGTCAGCGGGAGCCGCCTTTGGCTGTACTGCAGAATATATTTACGGTTCGGCGGTTGGCAAGCTTAATGTAAACCCAGTGCTCGCTGTGCTGATACCTTTGCTTGCGTCTTTCATAGGCGGTGCGCTGATGGGACTGCTCTACTCGTTCCTTACCGTAACGCTTAAGGCAAATCAAAACGTGACGGGACTTATACTTACGACCTTCGGCGTCGGCCTCACCGGCTATATGATAAGCAAGATAAAGTCCTTCGCCTTTGCCGCGAAATATTTTACAAGGCCGTTGCCCTTCGCGGATAAGCTGGGCTGGTTTGGAGAATTGTTTTTGTCCTACGGCGTGCTGATCTATCTCTCGATTGCTATTGCGCTTGTAACCTCGTTTGTGCTTTCCCGCACAAAGGTCGGACTTAATCTGCGTGCCGTCGGTGAAAATCCTGCAACGGCCGACGCGGCAGGCATAAACGTTTCACTCTACCGCTACGTTGCTACTATGATAGGCGCGGGTATCGCCGGAATAGGCGGACTTTGCTATATTATGGACAACCTTTACGGCTCGTGGGAGTACACGATAGAGGCGGTCGGCTGGCTTGCGATAGCGCTTGTTATATTCACCCTGTGGAAGCCGAATATCGGCATTCTCGGTTCGATAATCTTCGGTATGCTTTACAATGTCGGCTCGTATATCAAGAATATCACCTTTGCACAAAGGGACCTGATAGAGATACTGCCTTACTTCGTAACCATCGTTGTTCTTATAATAACCAGTATCCGCAACAAGCGTGAAAATCAACCCCCTGCAAGTCTGGGTCAGTTCTATTTCAGAGAAGACAGATAATATAAAAAGAAAACCCTCCTGCACCGGTACAGTCGGTGTAGGAGGGTTTGATATTGTGAAACTATTTGCCGGCGTTATACAGCGCCAGTCCGCCCTGATACATATCAAACTGCATACCTACCAGCGAGCGGTTGACCGCATAACAGCGGCCGCTTTGGGCGATGGGTATGATATGCGGGTCGTCAACGATACATTCCTCAGCCTTTCTGAGCGCATCGGCAGAGTTGTCGCTGCCTGATGAAGCGGCTTTGCCGAGATGCTCGTCTACCTGAGTGTCGCATAAGCCGAAGATGTTTTCGCTGCTCTTAAACTGACTTAAGAGGCTTGCCGCACTGCCGTCGTCTGACGTGACGGGCAGGAGCGCAACCTGATAGTTTCCGCCGCTGACCGCTGCAGTCATATCAGACATCGTCACCGCCTCGATGTTGACAACTGCTCCAAGCTCCTTTTGCCAGTGCTGAGCTATCTGAGCGGCAGTGTGCTTCATGCCTTCAACATCGACGTATTTGACGGTGATCGTCGGCAAAGAGCCTTTGTGGCTTTTTAGCGCTTCGACAAGGTCAGTCGCTGCCTCGCCGGACTTTGATTTGCGCTCAGGTAACGACGAACAAAGGCTTCGGTATTGCTTTGTTCCCACCAGCAGGTCGTCAGCAACTATGCCTGATGTTGCCTTAAACCGTGACGGCAGACTCTCGCTGTATGCATCTGTGCCAAGCGCCTTTTTGAATGCGGCGCTGACGGCCTCTTCGCCTATGATGGATGCGTCACTGTTTATAACAGCCACCCACGTCGTGTTGTAAAATTCAATCGTTTCCAGTGCCGCGTCTTCTGCTGAATCTGCGGACTGCATCGAGATAAGCGCGATGTCGCAAAGCGAGCTGTTTATATTTTCGATTTTGACTGCGTCGTCGTTACCGTATGTCAGCGAAACAGAATTCGGAACAGCCTCAAACTGACCTACATATTCCTTGTTTGTTGACAGCTTTATGCTGGATTCAGTCCATTGACTGATTTTAAACGGCCCGTTGAAAAGCACCAGTTGCGTTGACATTCCGTAACGGCCTGCTGCTTTTTCAAACAGTTCTTCGTTGCACGGCATGGCCAAGGAGTAGGTAAGTGTTTTTAGCAGATCGGTGTCAGGAGTCGACAGTGTGATCGTCAGTTTTCGCTTGCCGTCGGAAACGATGCCCAGCGCGCTTTCGTCTGCCTCGCCGTTAAAAACGCTTTCTGCATTTTTAATGCTGAACAAACGTTCAGCATCGGGAGAGAGGGTTTCGGGTCGCAAGGCCCGTACGAGGCCGAACCTAAAGTCATCAGCCGTCATTTGAGAGCCGTCAGACCACTTGAGCCCCTCTTTAAGCGTAAAAGTATAGGTGAGTCCGTCGTTCGATACCTCGTAGCTTTCACAGGCGCCTTTTGCCACTTCACCGCCGTCGATGCGAAAAAGGCCCTCAAATGAATTTCTTACAATAAGCAGCTCCTCGTCTGTTGATGCAAGCTGAGGGTCGATGTTCGTCGGCATCACGTCCATATTAAATATGATGTTTTTACCGGCGGTAGATGTGCCGGAGGAACAGGCGGTCAAGCCTACACAAATAGACAACACCACCATAATTGATACTGAGAATCTTAAAAATTTAACCATCAATAATTTCACCTTTCGAAAAAAGCGTCGTTAATAAAAATGAAATCTGCCAGACCAATGACAGATTTCACATATAAGTTATTGCTACGACTCGGCCCCTGCAACAGCAACGGATTCCCTTTTTTGCCTTGATTTAAGGATATTGTCGGCAACAATCCCATCAGGCGGATAAAGCAAACGCTCAGGGTGCTTGATAAGGCGAGCCATCATTTTCATCGCTGATGCATAGTAGAATCCATCGCAAATTCGCTCATCAGCGACTACCTTCATACCGATGTATCGCTTAGTTACTACGTTGCCGTGTGCATCAACTTCGTACTTTGTTTCCTTCTTGCCCATTGCAACAAAAACAGAGCACGTACCAAACTCGTAAAGATGATGGTGGATAGGGCCGATTCCGCACGAACCGAGGTCGGTTATAAACATACTGGAGTGAAAAGGACTTGCGTCACGTATAAGACGGGGCATAAGACCGACCTTGTCGAGATTTCTCATTAAATCGACAAAAAGCGACTTTATAAAAGTAGGGGTAATACCCAGCGCACGCGCAACGACATCGGTGCGGTTTCCTTCCTCTTCTTGCTCAAAAACCTGCTCTCTGATAGTTTTCTCAACTATGTCAACAACATCGTAAAGCGTGTTTTCAGGCTCAAACTCAGGCATAACCGTAGTTTCGCCTTCATCAATAGTGAGCGCACGCTTGCACGCAAGTGAAATGCGCATATCGTTGTGAGCATATATCTTTCTGCCTATGACAAAGCGGTTAAGGAAGGGACGCTGCGACATAACACGCACCATTGCCGCCATAAAAATGTGCAGCATACGGAGGTTCGGCATGTCGGTCTTGCGGCGCTCTCTTATGAATTTTTCAAGTTCTGTAATATCAAGCTGATATTCAAAGAACACCTGAGAATCTACACGTGTTCTCATTACTACGGGAACAATCTGGAAAATCGGATCAAGCTTGCGAATTCTGTATCCGTCATAACGGTCGCCAAATTTTCTTTTAATTTTTTCCATATATAAATTCTCCTAAAAATCGACCAAACTTCTAATTTAGAATATACACTAAATTTACCACGTTGTCAATAAAATGTGTTGACAAACGGACAAATAGGGTTTATAATACATTGGCGTTGTAAAGTGTTTTTACTTTACACTTTGAAGTTTGGAGGACAGCTTCATGGCTAAAAATCTTGAGGTCACGCTTTTGCTTGACTATTACGGCGAACTGCTTACAGAAAAGCAGCGTACGATAGCAGGTTATTATTATTTCGATGACCTATCCCTCGCAGAAATTGCCGAGAACGAGGGCGTTACGCGCCAAGCGGTGAGGGATATGATACGCCGTACCGAGATACAACTTATCGAGCTTGAAAGCAGACTTCATTTTGCCCACCGAATATCAGAGGTCACAGACGCGCTCAGTCAGATGCGTGCTATGGCTGAAAAAGAGGGCGGCGCCTTTGCCGACAGCGTCAGCAGCGGTTGCACTGCCCTGATAAAAGATTTGCTTAAGGAGTGATAGCAGTATGGCTTTTGAAGGATTGTCCGATAAACTTGCCGCTGCATTTAAAAAGCTTCGCTCAAAGGGCAGACTCAATGAAACCGATGTCAAGGAAGCGATGCGTGAGGTTCGCCTTGCGTTGCTTGAGGCTGATGTAAACTATAAGGTCGCAAAGGACTTTACCGCCGTCGTCACCGAGAAGTGTGTCGGCGAGCGTGTAATGGAAAGTCTTACACCGGGGCAGATGGTCGTCAAGATAGTCAACGAGGAATTGACGGCGCTTATGGGCGGCGAGCATATGCGGCTGAACACGTCCGGCAAACTGCCTACCGTTATAATGATGTGCGGCCTTCAGGGCTCTGGTAAAACCACGCACAGCGGTAAGCTGGCGCTGATGCTCAAGAATAAGGGCCACCGCCCGCTTCTCGTCGCAGGCGATATATACAGGCCTGCCGCCATAGACCAGCTTAAGATCCTCGGCGACAGGATAGGCGTGCCCGTTTTTGAAAAAGGCACGCAGAAGCCTGAGATAACCGCAAAGCAGGCCGTCAGCCATGCCCGTGACTACGGTAACGACTACGTTATCATAGATACCGCAGGCCGTCTTCATATAGATGAAGAGCTTATGAAAGAGCTTCAGCGCATAAAAGACAACGTTTCACCCAACGAGATAATCCTAGTAGTTGACTCAATGACAGGTCAGGACGCGGTAAACGTTGCAAAATCCTTCAACGAACAGCTTGAGATAGACAGCGTGTTGCTTACAAAGCTTGACGGCGATACAAGAGGCGGCGCTGCGCTCTCGGTCAAGGCCGTAACGGGCAAGCCGATAAAGTTTGTCGGTACGGGAGAAAAGCTCGGTGACCTTGAGGAGTTCCACCCCAGCAGAATGGCATCGCGTATCCTTGGTATGGGCGACGTCTTGAGCCTGATAG
>CAYYGY010000043.1:0-6659 GCA_964471735.1 uncultured Eubacteriales bacterium | reverse complement strand
TGTCGAGATCAGACGTTTGTATATTCATAACTTCCGCCCTCCTTGTAGTAGTTTATCAGGTAGATTCCTGTGCGATGACTGTCCAGTGCCATAGAATAAAGCGAGGCTATTCGTTTGGACAGGTCACACATCCTGCGTCCCTTAACCTTGTGCATTTGAGCGTTTAGTTCTTGGATGCGTCCCCTTATGACCTTTTCCTGTTGAAGATACTGTTCACCAAGCTGTGTTAGTGTCATTTTTTAAACCTCCTTGATTTTGACCCGCCTCTTAAGTGCACATCGTGTTCACGGGGAAGAACACAAATGTGAATAATTTTCACATAAGTTGGCGATTTTATGACATCTTCCGCTCAGCCTCCACAAGACCTCGCTTCCGATGCCACCTGTATTTTACAACAAGGGTGTGTACCATTAATGGGTAAAGAGATATGGTATATGCAAGTCTTGGTTGCAAAAAATCAATAAAAGTGGTAAAATCAGTTAAAGCTTGATTGAGGGGAATTAATGATGCTAAACTGTGCTGACAAATCGGCTGCAGCGTTTTGCCGATGGGGTTGCTATGTATTTTTTACTGCTATAGCGGCAGTTTTGTTTTTTTGCTTGGACCAGACCGTGCTGATAGAGGAGTGTTCCGGCTTTGATATCAGTCGTTTGGTCGTTACGCTCGTTGGTATATTCTGCTGTGCTGCCGCCGCCTATCTTTACGAAAAAAAGCGGCTCAGCGTCGAAGCCGTCGTTTCCCTGATTTTTATCGCAAGCTTCGCGCTAAAAATTATGTATTCGCTTAGAAACAGCTATACATGGTATCAGCACGATGTTGAATCGCTGGATACTGCAGGTCACTTGAGTTATATCTACCGTCTTGCTATGGGAGAGGGCCTGCCTGACACAAATGAGTGGCAGTTTTACCATCCGCCTTTGCATCATTATCTTTCCGCCCTGAGTGTCAAGTTGTCACTCGCGCTTGGCTTCAGCCTTGACAGGGCATTTGAAAATATTCAATTGTTGACGGCGGTCTATTCTCAGGTGTGCTGTGTCGCCGCCTATAAGATATTTAAAGAACTCGGCGCAAAAGGGACAAGCCTTGCCGTTGCGGCGGCGGTCGTGTCATTCCACCCGACTATGACCATACTTGCAGGCAGTATAAACAACGACGTACTTACCTTGATGCTTGTAATGTTGACCGTGCTTTTTCTTGTCAGATGGTGCAAACACCCCTCTTGGACATTGACTGTGCTTGTCGCACTTTGCTCAGGCCTTGCTGTTATGACCAAGTTTTCTGCCGCACTGATAGCCGTCACGGTCGGAATAGCGGTGCTGATAACTTTTTTGCGCAACGAAAATTACGGCTGGCCTAAGTTTTTAGGTCAGGCGGCACTGTATGTTGCAATCGTGCTGCCGCTTGGACTGTGGTATCAGGTAAGGTCGGCAAAGCTGTTTTCACAGCCGATAGGTTATGTCGCCCCGCTCAGCACTGACAGCGCGCTTTATTGCGGCGATGTAAGCCTTGTTAAACGGCTGTTGCCGGACCTGACTCAGCTTGACCACATTTTTTGCGAGCCGTTCGGCGATTGGAATCTGCCTGTGTATACCCTTAAATGCTCTGTGTTCGGCGAATACGATTGGGGCAACAATTATCTGGCGGCGCTTTTGCTGGTATTGAATTTTCTTGCGATAGCCGTGTCGGCCGTTGCTGCAGTAAGGCTGTTTTCGGTGAAGGATAGGAGTTTTTTCAGCGCAAAGCTGATACTCGGCCTGACGTGGCTTGTGCAGGTAGGCTTCTTTATCTATTTCAATATCTCGTCGCCGTTTGGCTGTACGATGGACTTCAGGTATATCGTGCCCACTATGATGTGCGGTGTAGGGTTTATAGCCTTGCTCACCGCCTTGCAGGAAAAGCACGGGAAATGTGCTGTGTTAAATAAAGTCAGCCTGTACCTTTGCTGTGCTTTTGTCGCGGTGTCGATACTGTTTTATATGTAAATCAAGGCCGTCCTCTGGAAATCAGTTCCAAAGGTCGGCCTTTTTTGACAATATCTTGTGTCAGAATTTAAAAAATATGTCAGTATATGTTTACATTTTGTAGATTAATGTGTTATACTTATGCTAAATGATTATACTTAGTTTTCAGAGGAGTTTATGAACAGAGATTATAAACAAACAGATGATAACCTTGTCGCAGGCAGAAATGCCGTGAACGAACTGCTTCGTTCGGGCAGGGAGATCGACCGCATAATTATCGAGAAGGGCAAGCGAGAGGGCAGTTTGTCTGTCATTATCGCAAAGGCGAGCGAAAGGGGAATCCCTGTAAAAGAGGTCGCAAAGGAAAAGCTCAACGCAATGTGCCCCCAGACGAATCATCAGGGTGTTGCCGCAGTTGCGTCAGAGGTCGAGTTTTGCTCGGTGTCCGATATATTAAAATCTGCAGAGGATAAGGGCGAAGCCCCGTTTATCGTCATATGTGACGAAATTGAGGACCCTCACAATCTGGGCGCAATAATCCGCACTGCAGAATGTTGCGGAGTTCACGGTGTTATTATTCCTAAGCGCCGTTGCTGCGGTATCAACTTCGCCGTCAGCAAAGCGGCGGGCGGTGCCCTTGAGTATATGAAAATTGCAAGAGTGACCAACCTTGCCGCAACAATAGATGATTTAAAGCAACATGGCGTTTGGATATACGCCGCCGATATGGACGGAACTGATTGTGAAAAGCAGGATTTTTCAGGTCCGGCGGCACTTGTTGTCGGTTCGGAAGGTAAGGGCGTAGGCAGACTTATCAAGGATAAATGTGATGTCACAGTCAGCCTCAAAATGTGCGGACACATAACGTCTCTTAACGCCTCTGTCGCTGCAGGAGTGCTGATGTACCGCATACTTTACAGCAGAAACAAATAATATCAATTTCAGGAGTGTTTGATTTGAAAAAGAAAACAGAACACAGCGATCAGTTAAGCTTTGATTTTGATACACCCGTAAATGCCCAAAAGCCGCAGGTTGACCGCACGACCGTGAGAAACGGCGGCTTTATGTCTGAAATAGCCGATGCCGACAGTTACCGTTGGGGCCGTACAAAGACGCAGAAAACGCCTAATGTTTTGACGGCGGACGAGGTTATGCGTACACGAACTGCCGGCGCGGCGGCAAAGCAGAGCGAAACAGCCGCACCAAAGAATACTGCCCGAAATCCTGACGGTGAAAGGCTGTCAGCGTCCGTTTCGCAAAAACCCTCTCCGGCCGATATGTCGCCGGTGCCTGACGCTCAGGTGCAAAAAGTCAATATTTCTCCCGCCGCAAAAATGATAATGCAGCGAATGAAAGAGATAGAAACCAATCGAACAAAGCAAGAGGATACGCCTGTCCGTCAAACGGTTGCCGATAAGAATAACAGCACCGAGTCGGAAATTGTCATGAAGAAAGAGATCAAGGCAAAAGTGCCCGAGTTTGCAAACGCAGATATCTCATCAGCTGCTCAGCCGAAATCGACCATTCACTCAAAGCCCTATGTAGCGAGTGTGCACACTGATATGGCAGAATCTGTGCAGGAGGATACCGTCAAGGCGTATACACCTCAGGCGCAAAAAGTTGATTCTAAGAGTGTTGACGACGGTAACGGTATTGACGGCTTCAGGAAACAGATAGTCGACTCGTTTGAGTTTGATAAAGATAAATTTAACGAATTTTTTACAGAAGAACCCTCAGCACCGGTATCTGTGCCGGCTTCTGTTTCGACAGACTCAGTTGTGTCAGGCGGAACCGCTGTTTTCACTGCAAAGGCAGTGCAAAATAAGTCAGGCAAGTCTGCTGACCTGCCTGAGGACGATGCGACAAAAATGATGGACTTGGGCGATTTGGGTGACTTCGATTTTGTCGAAAATCAAGATCCTGACTGTCTGGAAACCATCAACGACTATAACAACGTCGATGACGCCTATGCACTCATAAGTGACTTTTCAAGCAGAAAAAGCCGCCTTCGGTTGCGTTCAATAATCTCTGCTGTAATAATGGCAGCGCTCTTTGCGCTTACCTTTGCAGAAATCGTGCCCTTCGGCTTAGACGCTTACTACATAGCCGTCACAGTTTTGTTAGTTCTTGGTGCGCTCGTTAATCTCAGCATTTTTTCGTCGTTCGCGGCGCTGTTCAAAGGTAGGGCAGACACCGATTTTGCCCCCGCTTTTTCAATTACAGCGTCTATTATACAGGCGGTAGTATGCGGCTTTGTAGTAGATTCTGCATCAATTGCGGCAACTTCCTTGCTTGCCGCCGCATCAATGCTTTCCGTTACGTTTAACAGCATCGGCAAGCTTTATATCGTAAAGAGAATTTTGCTCAATCTTGATTTTATAACTAACGAAGAATATAAGACAGCATCGTCATTTATCTCTTCCCCTGAGTCGAGCCGCATCGCTGACCCCGCCAGAGTAGGGGAATCGCTGATCATCGCCCGCCGCAAGGCTATTGATATGAACGGCTTTATCGACTACTCGCTCTCGGCAGACCCGTATGAATCGGGCTGTTACAAGCTGATGATTGCGTCTGTGGTCGTATCTGCCGTTGCTGTAGCAGCGTCGATATTCACGTCCGGAGATACCGCAGCCGTATTGACAGCGTTCGCAACGGTGGCCGCAGTGTTCGCGCCGCTGACATCGCTTTCTGCGGTCGGAAGAAGACTGTACAAGCTTTGCAAATCCCTCTCCGGCAAGGGAACTATGCTCTCCGGCTACAAGGCAGCAGAGGACATCAGTGAAGCAAATGTTGTCGCCGTCAGGGCTGATGAACTTTTCTGTGACGACGGTGTAAGCCTTTATAATTTCAAGACCTTCAATGACTGTCCGATAGATAATGCTATCATCATCGCCGCCGCGCTTACAAAAGAAGGCAACAGCCCCTTGGCAGGTATGTTTAACGAAATCGTAGCCACCAATTCAGGCAAATTGCCTGCGGTCGATACCGTGATATATGAGCAGAAAATGGGGCTTACAGGATGGGTAGACAACCGCAAGACTCTTATCGGCAACAGAATGATACTCGAGTCGCACAACATTCCGGTGCCGCCTATCTCAGTTGACAAAAAGATAATCAGCAGCGGCAAGTTCCCTGTTTACCTTGCTGTCGACGATAAAATAGCGGCAATATTTATTGTCGGTTATCAGGCAGACCGTAATATCGTTCACAGTATCCGCCGCCTTATAAATACCGGCATAACCCTGCTGGTCGATACCTCAGACCCCAATATTACAGAAAAACTCATTGCCGATAAGTACGGCATACCGGAGGATACCATTGTCGTAATGTCGGCTGACTCGGCACGGCGCCTGAAAGAGCAGACCCAACCCGTTGAGAGAGAGGACGCGAGAATGATAACCTCGTCGATAAAGGGCTTTGTCGACGGATACACTGCGGCATATAACTACCGACAGAGTGCAATGACAGCCTCTGTCGTAACGGTAATAATGACCTGCCTCGGCGCCGTAATGGCAGTTGTGATGCCTGCACTCGGAATGGGCGAGTTTATAAATGTAACAAGTGTCATAGCACTGCATTTGCTAAACTATATTTTCGTGTTGATTACAAGGCTTTTCAGCAGATAATTAACAAAATATGTCAAAAAAGGTTGACATTACCCACAATATGATGTATAATTTAGTTATAGATGTAAAATTTTGGGTAATAAAGGAGAATATGGTATGAAAGCAACAGGAATTGTCAGACAAATTGATAGCCTTGGCAGAATCGTAATACCGAAAGAGCTTCGCAGGGTTATGAGAATAACCGATGAAAAGGATTCAATGGAAATATTTACAGAGGGAAACACCATCATACTTAAAAAGTATGAGCCTTGCTGTATGTTCTGTAACGAGGCTGACGAGTTGGTTGAGTTCAAGGGCCATTCAATATGCAAGGCCTGCCTTAACGAGCTTAATAAAGCCGCAGAATAACAGGTGATACTTGCTCCGCCGGACGTTGTCAGACAGACGGCGGATTTTTGTTTGGTTATAAATGTTTCTGAAAGTGAAAATACACTTGACAACGCAACTCAAAAGGAGTATGCTGTTATAGTGAATTTAATATCTAGCTAAGTGAAGTCGGCAGGAAATTAGACAAACGTCTTTCCAAAGGGGTAACACTCTCAGGTTCCGTATGTGCGGAGAGGACTGTCGGCGGATAGCTGATCTGGAGAAGCTCTGTTAAATCAGAGTGCCGAAGGTGCAAGGCGGTGAATCGCCAAATCTCTCAGGCAAAAGGACAGATCGACATTCTTGTACAGCGCTTGTGTGCTGGGCTTGTTGTTGTCCTTTTTCAAAGAGTATTGTGCCATTTGGTGCAGTACTTTTATTTTTGTCAATTTATTTTAGGAGGAGAATATATGGAGGAATTTTTGACGAAGCTCGCTTCCGTAAATGACGAGGTAAATACCTTTGTCTGGACGACATTGGGCCTTGCGCTTTTGCTCGGTACAGGCCTGCTTACCACCTTGGTGACTAAGGTGTTTCAGGTGACGCACTTCGGTCACTGGATGAAAAATACGATTGGCAGTATGTTCAAAAAGGACGTCATCGGCCATAGCGAGGATAAAGCCTCGATATCACCGTTTCAGGCGCTTTGCACAGCTTTGGCGGCAACCATCGGCGTAGGCAACATCGCAGGCGTCGCCGCCGCAAT
>CAYYGY010000042.1:5238-6757 GCA_964471735.1 uncultured Eubacteriales bacterium | reverse complement strand
AGCAGGTCGAGGTTTGATTCCCAGAGCGAATCTATCGTTCCTACATCTTTCCAATATCCTTCGAAACGATAAGCGACCATTTTGCAGTTATCATTCAGCATTTGCGGAATGATATTTTTTCCAAAGTCGTTTTCTGAGTCAGGGTTGTTTTCATCGGCAACAAGATACTTTCTCAGTGCGTGCCAGCTAAAGACGTAGATACCCATCGAGGCCTTGTTTGAAGTCGGGTTTTTAGGCTTTTCCTCAAAGGAATATATCGTGCCGTCGTCATTGCAGTTCATTATGCCGAAGCGCGAGGCCTCCTGCATCGGTACTTCAAGCACGGCGATGGTGCAGTCGGCGTTGGTCTCCTTATGCTTATCAATCATAAGAGAGTAGTCCATTTTGTAAATGTGGTCGCCGGATAAGATAAGAACATATTCCGGATCGTATGTTTCAATGAAAGAAATATTTTGATATATTGCATTTGCTGTGCCCTTGTACCAATCGGTGCCTGTTATCTGCTGATAGGGCGGAAGGATATGAACACCGCCGTTTAAACGGTCAAGGTCCCAAGGCTGACCCGATCCGATATAGCTGTTAAGTGCCAGAGGTTGATATTGTGTAAGCACTCCGACGGTATCAATTCCGGAGTTTACACAGTTTGAAAGAGGAAAATCAATTATCCTGTATTTTCCGCCGTAAGGCACCGCAGGCTTGGCTACGTGACTTGTCAGCACGCCCAAACGACTTCCTTGTCCGCCTGCAAGGAGCATGGCTACACATTCGGTTTTCTGCATACTCTCACTGTCCTTTCTGGATGGTTGATTTGGTTTACAGTGGTTTTTTACAAAAGGCAGTCACTCACCATATGCAGAACCGTACTACCTGCCGTGAGTGTGTCTATCTAATAATATCATAACAAAAACTGGTAATCTTTTCAAGGCGATTTTGATGTTTTTTTAATAATTGACGTAGTATTTTTATGAATATTTTTAGATAGTTTGCACAAAAAATATGTGTTTGATACCCACTAAGACATAACAAAAATATATGCTTTTTGGAATTGAAAAATTCTTATAAAATAAAATTTTGCTTTTGAACTTGGTTATACGGATACGAAACCTAAACATAAAAACAACGAACTCAGGCAATAAGTTCGCCTGAGTTCGTTGTAATATTTGTTAAGTTTGACTTTCATCATGCTGTTTCAAAGCCTACCAGCATACCGCCCTTTTCAGCGTAAAAGCTGCAAAGACCTCTGCACTGGCACACCTCGATTTTTGCTGATGTAAACGCGGCCTTTATCAAGGTTTCAAGAGCCTTGCCTGCCTTTTCGTTAAAGCAGTGCGCGATTTTGACCTTGCCGCCTTTGAATCCGAGTTCTTTAAGTTGATCAACGATGGTTTCCAGAGCCTTTGCTTCGCCTCGACACTTGTTCAGCGGCTCAAGGTCGCCCCTGTCGCTGGCCTTGCCGACCACCCTTATACCGAGAAAACCGGCCATCTTCGCCACCAGCGGGCTGACGCGGCCGTTGTTT
>CAYYGY010000042.1:0-5228 GCA_964471735.1 uncultured Eubacteriales bacterium | reverse complement strand
TTTGCAAGGTTTTTCATTGACTCAAGCATAAACAGCAGTCCGGTCGTTTTGCTGTATTC
Organism: uncultured Eubacteriales bacterium; assembly: GCA_964471735.1. Lineage (GTDB taxonomy): Bacteria > Bacillota > Clostridia > Oscillospirales > Acutalibacteraceae > RGIG2206. The sequence continues at coordinate 5,169 of CAYYGY010000042.1, read as the reverse complement.
GGTGACATCGTCGCATATCTCATCAAAGGACTTTCCCGCCAAAATGAGCTCCTGCATTTTTTCTATCATAAGACCTATCTCCGGCCCTGCTGTCAGTGAGTTTAGCACAAACACACGGCGGTCGGGATACTTTTCCTCATATATCTCCTTGGCAAGCAAAGCCGAGTTGTAACTGCCCGAAAGCGTGCCGGTTATCGTAACGCAGAATATCTGCTCTGCGTCGCCGAAGGACTCCAGCCAATCTCCTGTGTTTGGGCAGGAGGTGGACGACTTGCCCTTGTAATTTTGCAGATCGTTAACCATTTCTAAAACGTCCAGCGATGCGTCGTCTGCGTACTCCTTTTGTGCGGTTATAATTTTGAGCGGTGCCGATTCAAATGCTACGCTGTCCAAACTAAGCATATCGGCTGAGGAATCGGCAACGATTTTTATTTTTATTTTTGCTTTGTTCATATGTATTGATACATCCTTTAACACAAAAAATTTCAATATGCAGTATACACCCAATTGAAAACCCTCTCAACCTACCCTTTATGGTGTCAGGTATCGTGATGAGGTTTATCTCTCTATCACAGCGACACCCGACTCTACTCACAGTAGAATCGGCCGTTGGTTGCGCTGTTTTCGGAGTGTAACGCAGCAGCTGCAACAAACAAACAAACAACGGCAAGGAAACGTTATAGATCCTTGCCGTTGTTTGTTTGTTTGTGAAGCTTTATTTTTAAATCAGAGTGTCTATATATTGACTCAGTTTGTCAAAATCACCGTTCGGGAAGACAGAGATATCGTCGCCCTTTTTGTTTATAAGGCAGTCTGTCAACAGGAACACCAGCATCCCTACTGTGCTGGCTACCATATCGTCGCCCACGTCGTTGCCAACCATCAGGCACTCCTCAGGCTTAAGGCCGAGCCGTGAGGCAAGCTCTATGTAATAGTCGGGGTTAGGCTTGCAGTAGCATATGTTTTCGTAGGTGGTGTAAAGTTCAAAATCGTCAAGCGAGAGCCCTGCCCAGCGCACACGGCTGGCAGTCGCTATCTCAGGGAAGATCGGACTGGTCGCAAGTACCAGACGCATACCTGCCTCTTTCAGCCTGTGTACTGTGTTGACAGCCTTTTGCTCAAAACCGCAGACTGCCTTTATGTTTTGAAAATCGGTCTTGTAAAATTCCTCAAAATGGATTTTGTCAGACAAAACCTTTTCACTGAACATCTCTGTAAACGACTCCCAGAACACGTCTTCATTGCTCTTTTTGCCGTTGTTTCGAATCATCTTTTCAGTGCCTTTCCATACAGCACCGATAAGCTGTTCGGGGTCATAGCCGAGCGGAGCAAGCTTTGCCGCCAGACCTTTGAAATATGCTTTTATAAAAACGTCCTGATCCATCGGAAGCAGAGTGCCGTCCAAATCAAACAGTACAGCCTTAATGTTCATAAGATACCTCCTTGGGTTAATGCGGGCGGTTCGGGCGATGAGCCTATCTTTCCTTGCCTACAAAGAACAGCGCAATGGTTCCGGGGCCTGAGTGCGCGCCGATAACCGTGCCGATATCTGTTATAAGTTCAACCTCAGCGCCTGTTTGCGCCTTTATGCGCTGTGCCACCTCTTTTGCCTCGTCAAGGCAGTCGCCGTGAGAGATGAATATCGTGCCATCGGCCGTGTTGTCGGCAAACTCGGTATACTTGTCTGCCAAGGCGGTCAAAGCGGATTTTCTGCCTCTTACCTTTGACATACTGATAAGCTTGCCTTCATCGTCTACATGAAGAATAGGCTTTATACCAAGCGCTTTGCCTATCAGGGCAACCGTCGGGCTGACGCGTCCGCCCCTTTTAAGATATACAAGGTCGTCAACCGTGAACCAGTGTGAAATATACGCAACCGTATCTTTGATGTAATCGGCAACTTCTTCTTTAGAGGCGCCGGAGTTTTTCTTTTTGACCGCCAGATAAACCGCCAGACCCTGACCTGCCGATGCCGCCAAGGTGTCAACTATGATTATCTTTCTGTCGGGATACTTAACAAGCAGTTCTTCTGACGCAATGTTTGCAGAATTGCAGGTGGTGCTCAGCCCTGATGAAAAAGCAAGATACAAAATGTCTTTTCCTTGCTTAAGTATATCTTCAAAAGCGACGCTGAAGCTTTCGGGGTTTATTGCAGAGGTCTTTGCTACGCCGCCGGCCCTCATTCTGTTATAGAAATCGGTGATATCCATATCTTCGTTTGAATACTCTCTGTCCTCGCCGTCAAAACGGAAGGTCATATTGATATATTCAACTCCCCATTCTTTCAGCAACGCAGGCTTTATATCGCAAGCTGAGTCGGTAAAAATTACATATTCGTGCATAGTTGTTTCTCCTTATATTAAATTACACTTTAGTCTGAGCTTTTGAAAAACTGACCATCTCATTATAAGACAGAGAAGTTGAGTTGTCAACATTTTATAGAATATCAAAGCCGGCATTTTCCACAGCCGCATTGAGAGTTGACTCGTCTACGCCGTCGCCGCAGAGCACGGTGGCCTGCTTGTTGTCTATGTCAGCCTCAGCGTTTGCTACGCCATCAATTTTTTTAAGCGCGTCCTCCACAGCCGCTTTGCAGTGAGCGCACGCCATTCCGCCTATTTTAAGTATTACAGTTTTCATTTTATTTTACCTCCATAGGATTAAATTTTTTCAATAACAGTGAGTTTGTTACAACGGATACCGAGCTGAAGGCCATTGCGGCCCCCGCTATAACAGGTGACAAAAGCCCAAACGCCGCAAGCGGTATACCGACTGTGTTGTAAAAGAAGGCCCAAAACAGATTTTGCTTTATTTTTCTCATCGTGGCGTTTGACAGCCTGATTGCGGCCGGCGCACGCAAAATGTCGCTGTTGATCAAAACAACGTCGCCCGATTCAATAGCGATGTCCGTTCCGCCGCCCATAGCGATGCCTGTATCGGCACAGGCGAGTGCGGGCGCATCATTGATACCGTCACCCACCATAGCGACTTTTTTCCCTTTTTCTATAAGACTTTTAACGTGGTCTGCCTTGTCCTGAGGCATAACCTCAGCGAAAACATTTGTTATGCCTGCCTGCTTTGCTATGGCGTCAGCCGTGCGGCGGTTGTCACCCGTCAGCATATATACCTCTGCGCCGAGAGCCTTCAGCTGATTTACCGTCTCGCTTGCGTTGGATTTAAGCCTGTCTGCAACACCGATGCAACCGATGTATTTATCGCCTACCGAAACCGCCATGACCGTTTTTCCGCCGTCTTCGAGCGCTTTCATAGCCTCAAGGTCGGATTTTGCGCCAAACTTAAGCAATAAAGCAGGTTTACCTACCGCAATGGTTTTGCCGTCGGCCTCAGCGGTAACTCCCATTCCCGTTACCGACTGAAAATTTGACATGCTTATTACTTCGCCGTCAAAAGCGTTGACTATCGCCTTTGCAAGCGGGTGTTCGCTCATTTTTTGAACTGAGGCAGTAATTTGCAAAAGCTGTTTTTCGCTTACGCCGTTTGGCACTATGTCGGTAACTGTGGGTTCGCCGATGGTCAGTGTGCCTGTTTTATCCAGCACGACGGTATCTATCAGATGCAGTTTTTCCAGCGTTTCGCCGCCTTTTATCAGTATGCCGTGCTGAGCGCCTAAGCCTGTACCTACCATAATTGCCGTCGGCGTTGCAAGCCCAAGAGAACACGGGCAGGCGATGACCAAAACGCTGACGGCATTTACGAGCGCCGACTCAAGCCTGCCTGTAAATATAAACCAACCTGCAAAGGTAAGTGCCGCCGCAATAAGCACGGCGGGTACAAATACAGCCGAAACCTTGTCAGCCGTTTTTTGAATAGGTGCCTTGCTGCCCTGCGCCTGCTCGACCATTCGAATAATTCTTGACAGCATAGAATCAGCGCCGACCGCCGTTGCAGTAAGGGTGAGTGCGCCTGTGGTGTTTACCGTGCCGCTGTAAACGGTATCGTTTTCTGACTTATCGACGGGCACGCTTTCTCCTGTGAGAGATGACTCATCGACCGCAGAACTGCCTGACAAAACGACAGCGTCGACAGGGATTTTCTCTCCCGGTCTGACTATAACGGTGTCACCGCATTTCACCTCGCTGAGCGGAACCTCCAGTTCGCGCCCGTCGCGTATAACGGTGGCTGTCATCGCCTGAAGCGAAATAAGCTTTTTTACCGCGTCTGCTGTGCGGGATTTCGCCCTCGCCTCCAGCAGCTTTCCGAGAAGTACGAGGGTTATGACAGTGGCAGACGCCTCAAAATACACCTGCATTGACGAGGAGTTTGTATGGATCGCGTTTGTAAAAAAGGTTAGATACACACTGTAAAAATAGGCCGCAGATGTGCCAATCGCAACCAAAACGTCCATAGTTGCAGAGCCGCTTTTTACCGCGAGAAACGCGTGCTTGTAGAACCGTGAGCCGACAAAGAATTGAACAGGCGTCGCAAGGGCAAACTGGAGATAGGGATTGTGAAGTATATGCGCCCAGTGAAAACCGAAAGGCGATACAAGCATACCGACCAGCATAGGAAGAGTAAGTATTGCCGAGAAAATAAAGCTTATCAGCATTTTTCTGCGCTCTTTTTCCTCGCCTGTCGGCGCGTCGGAATGAATGCGCGCACCGTAGCCAAGGGAAGCGATAACATTTATTATATCATCGGCGGTGATAGACTCAAATTCAACGTCTGCCCGCATCGTAGCAAGATTGACGGAGGCACTCTTTACGCCGCTTGTACGGCTGAGCACCTTTTCAATGCGTCCCGAGCAGGCGGCACAGGTCATTCCCGTGATGTCAAAAATTTCTTTCACCTAAAAACCTCCTAAATCGGTATTTTTAACGAACAAATGCAATATAATTAACTACTATCAGCCAAAATGGCAGAACGGAGTCACCATGTATGAAGATAACAACCTTTAATCTGCGGACATTACTGCCGAGCCTGCTTTTGCCGGCGGTCGTAGGAGGCGCAGGCGCAATCATAACGAATATGGGAATGGAGGCGTATCAGCTGCTCCAAAAGCCGCCGTTTGTGCCGCCGTCATGGGTTTTCGGCGTTGTGTGGACGGTATTGTACCTTATGATGGGATACGCGGCATATCTGGTGAAATCAACCGGCTGCAGCACAAAGACCGACGCCCTGCAAATATATCATATCCAATTGGCGCTCAAT
>CAYYGY010000041.1:0-6786 GCA_964471735.1 uncultured Eubacteriales bacterium | reverse complement strand
GGTGCTAATATTGCAGGCTTCCTTAAGGTTGCAGATGCTATGCTGGCTCAGGGCGTTGCATATTAATCGGAAATTAACAGAACGTATAAAAACCTGCCAATCAAAAATTGGCAGGTTTTTGTTGTTTATGTAAAAAATATTCCGCCCTTTATTTTGTTGATTTAGTAGTTTCAATGTGTTATATTGGATTTGTATATTGGGCTTTAGGGGGGTGCAAATTGGACAATATTATGCTTGACGCTAAAACCGGATATGAGGTCTATGCCGGCACACGTGACGCGTGGCGCTGGCCTTTTGCCCAAAACTCTATATGGAACACCCCCATCGGCGACGGCGCAGTATATGCTCCGGCCGGTCTGTTACCCGAACCCGCGTGTTCAATAGATGAAGAGCTGATGTTCACGACCACAGAAGATGACGACCCGCTTGAGATCTGCAACTCTGTCCCCGGCAGCGGCCGATGGCCCGACGAGGAAAACCTGATACATACGGGCAGATATATGTACTGGCCAAAGGGTATGGTGATAGGCCGCGTTTCAGGAAACGAGTGTTGCGCTGTTTTGCAGCCCGACGGGCGCACGATAGTTCAGCTGCAACCCACCTGCCGTATGCACTACGACAGCAAATACATCGTAGGATATGACCGCAGGATAAATGCCGATTTGTACGGTGACGGTATCCTCGGCACACACTGGGGCAGCGGGCTTTCATCAATAGGCGGCTCGTTAAGACTTGGAGAACTTATAAATGACGAGCCGATACGCCACGCGCTCAAAATTAACATTCTGTGCGGCGAATACGCATATTTTGACGAAAACATAAGAGGTTGCCGCTGGCCTGCAGACCGCTGTGACTCGTGCGCGTACAATGACTATAACTGTACCGAGATCGGTGAGAGATACTGCGGCACCAATCCGCAGGTCGTTATGGGCAGTTTGCTTGCCATACCGCCCAAGGTCGATATTGACAGCGTCGGTCTCAGAACAAAGGTCGGCCGAAAGCTGTTTAAGGCGTTGCAGGACTACGGTTGCTACGTAACCGACAACACAAGCTGGCCCGCATACTCGTTCAGCGCGGAATACGGCGTAAAGCGTGAAACCGAGAAGAAGTATAACTTCAGAATGAAAGGCTTTATACACGACTGCCGGCTTGATTCCCAATGGGACTATTTTCACGATATCGGCGTGCTGGTGTGCCTGCTTAATGTAGTAACTAACAACACGCCCGACAGCATCGGCGGTGGCGGCAAGCCGCGTGTTCCGTTAGCGCCCGCTTTTGCCGAGGAGAAATGAGAGTTTTATATGAATAAAAAAATCAGCAATTGGGTCTCTCCTTATAACAGCGATTCGATTTGGAACAAACCTATCGGCGCCGATGCAAAAACAGTAAAGGCCGGTCTCATTCCGGCACCGGCGTTTCACTTTGAGTTTGAAGATTTCATCAGTGCCGAAGGTGACGACCCTGTATATACAGTTCGCGTGCAGGGAGAGGACACCGTTCTGCATATGCCTGACAACGGCCTGCACACCTGCGAGTACACCTGTGTGCTACAGCCTGACGGCGAACGCGTTATACAGATGCGAAACGCAAAAATTGAAAACAGCGTGGCGGTTTGTGACGAGATATATACCGACTCGCTTTCGGGTGACGGTATGGGCGGTGTACATCTCGGCAGTGCTATGTCAGCACTGGGCGGTACTATCCGTAAGGGCGAGCTTATAAATGACGAGCCGATACGCCACGCACTCAAAATGAGGATATCCTCAAACCGCTTTCTGTACTGCGACGGTGACAGCGTTTTGGGATTTCGCCACCCTGCAAGCCGTGCAGACGCCTGCGCTCAAAATTCAATAAAGGAAAAAAGCAGATATTCAGGCACCGTTAAAGATGTCGTTCAGGGCACGCTTCTCACCCTGCCGAAAAATTTGACGCCCGAAATACTTAACCTTAGATCACGCATCGGCAGAAAACTTTTCTATGCCATACGTGATTACGGCGCGTATATCGTTGACAGTCAGGCTGTTCACAGCATCGGCTTTTTCTGTGAATATGCAGTAAAGCAAGAAATGCTAAACACAGTTAAGATGCGAACCGAGGGTTGGCTGATGGACAGCATCTTGCCTGAGGAACGCAATTATGTGCACGACCTTAATCATATAGCGGAGCGTATGGTCGCAGTCACTTTAAACAGCGACGCTTAAAGCGGAGCAAAAGATAATCCTTTATTAAGGGAGATACAACTAATGAACATCGCAAATTTATTAAAGTCCGCAACATCAATAATTCTCTGTTTTGCAATGGTACTATTGCTTACCGCCTGCGGCGGTAGCCCGTCCGTCAACACTGAATCAAAGCTCAACTCAGGCTGGTCGTCAAAGATTGTCATCGTCAATTCAGACGGTACTGTTACAGAGGTTGAAACAACCGACGGTGAGCTCACACAATCAGACGGAAACGCAGAAAACGGTTCTCAAATCGGTGACGTCTCAAACAATGCCGCGACAGTTGGCACGGTGTCTAACAAGACTTCCTCAGGCTCAGCCTCCACCGTTTCCGGCAACACCGGTGCGTCCACAACGCAGTCGGCGACCGCTACCGCCCAGTCTGTAGCTACTGCTATCACCGGCATCACCCCGATAAATCCGTCAAACTATTACGGCCGCTCAAAGCTGTCAGGTTCGAAAGCAAAGCTGGCCGCTTATGACCGCATCGTAGAAGGTGCCGCAAATATGGATGATGTCATAGATCTCGAAAACAATAAATATCCCCTCAAAGAATCTGAGATCAAAGAGGTCGTCAGTTATTATAAAGCTGATTATCCTCAGCACTTCTGGGTAGAAAGCTCTTTTGAATATTCAAAACAGGGCTCCACCGTGATGAGCGTAATGCTCAACTATACCATCAGTAAGTCGAAACTCTCGTCCGCAAAAAACAAGTTCGATTCTGCTGTTAAGTCAATATTGTCGGGTATTTCGGGTTCTTGGTCTGAATATGACCGTGAAAAAACCATTCACGACAGGCTTGCCGCTAAGGTAACATACAAAGATTCAACAAACGCACACAGTTCTTACGGCGCGATCGTAGAGGGGTCTGCGGTTTGTGAGGGATACGCAAAAGCCTTCCAGTATCTCTGTTATCAGGCCGGCATACAGTGCCTTTTTGTAACCGGCACAAGCACAAATCCCGACACCAATGAAGCCGAAAATCACGCCTGGAATCAGGTCAAGATCGACGGCTCATATTACAATGTTGACCTGACTTGGAATGACCAAGGCAACATGCTTTTCTATTCATACTTCAACACTACTGACAGTTTTATAAAGCAAGACCACACCTTTGGCACTAACTACGCTCTGCCATCGTGCACAGCCACCGCAGCAAATTATTTTGTGAAAAACGGGTCCCTGCTTTCAAGTTATAGCGTTGACCAAATGGTTAACATTCTCAAAGCAAACGGCAACGAAGCTAATTTTTATTTCTCAAACGGACTTGACGGCTTTAACGCATGGTTAAATGAAAATCACGAGACCATCGGTAGTAAGCTTGGGCTGGGGGCATATAAAGCAAGCGTCGGCACTATGACCAATGAAATCTATCTGGTGTTCAAAGCAACTTAATATTTTATGTAGATAAGAAGAACCGTCGGCCCTTACGGGACGACGGTTCTTCTTATCTTATTAAGTTAGCAGCCGCAGCTGTTGCATCCGTTGTCACTGCCACCGCAGCAGCAGAGTATCAGGACAAGAATGATTATCCAAGAGCAGTTGTTACCACCGAAACCGTTGCACATAGTATTTATCCCCCTTTCCGGGCAAGACACTTCGGGCTGTCGCCCGTCATATCGCGCCTTTCAGTATCATACTATGTTTTGGATAAAAATAGGTTACCCGACCCCCGCCAATCACGGCAAGACAAGAGACCGATAATTTTTAAAAAACTTAGAAACACAGAAAAAACAGGCGGGTTTTTGAGATAATTTAAAATTTTGAACAATATTCAGCTCGACTTTGACCTTTTTAGACTTTGACCTTTACTGACTTTTGCTGTACAATAATAGTCAGTAAAGGTCAAACGTAAAGGAGAGGGTCGTAAAATGTTAATGAGCGACATAATTGCAAAGAGAATAATGGAAATGCTTGAAATGAGCGACGAGGGCACCGCCGAGATACAGCGAAACACCCTTGCCGAAACCATCGGCTGTGTTCCCAGCCAGATAAATTACGTCATATCCTCGCGTTTCACTCCCGAACGCGGATATATTGTAGAGAGCAAGCGCGGCGGCGGCGGATATATCAGGATAACAGAGGTGCGCACCGGCGCTTCAAATGCTCTTATGCACATTATAAATTCAGTCGGCATTTCGCTTGACAGCCGCACCGAAAAGGTGATTACAGAAAATTTGGTTTACAGAGAATACATTTCCCCCTATTCGGCGAAACTTATTGATGCGGCCACTTCCGACATCGCTCTGCGCAGTGTCCCGACCCATTTCAGGGACGAGGTCAGAGCTTCCATCTTCAAGCAAATGCTGATGACCCAGATTTAGACGAATACGATAAGGAGAGATTTTACTATGTTGTGCGAAAAATGCGGTAAAAATGTTGCGACTACCCATATTAAAACGAGCATCAACGGCGTCATCGAGGCGCATCATCTGTGTTCACACTGCGCAAAGCAGAGCTCATATGTTCAAAGCCCTCTCAGCTTTGAACAGTTGCTGGGCTCGTTTTTCGGCGACGCTGTCAAGACAGCTCCCCGCACCGACAAGCGCAAGCGCTGTGACGGTTGCGGACTTTGCTTCGACGATATAGCCGAGTCAGGCAGAGTCGGATGCGACAAGTGCTACGACACATTTTTTGAACAGCTTTTGCCCTCACTGCAAAGAATGCACGGCAAAGCGTATCACGCGGGCAAGGTGCCCGACCGTATTCAGGCGGAGCCCTCCGCCGAGGACAAAATAAGCGAGCTTAAATCTCAGCTTAAAGACGCAATAGACAGCGAAAATTTTGAGCAGGCGGCAAAACTGCGCGACGAGATAAAGCTATTGAAAGAGGAGGTTTGATTTGATGAACAAATGGTATACATCTGTCGGCAAAGAAGCCGACACGGTCATCAGCACAAGGATAAGGCTGGCACGCAATATCGCCGGTATCCCCTTCCCCTCGCGTATGAACGCCGAACAGCTTAATCAGGTCAATACAGCCGTCAGAGATGCTCTTTTCTCTGATGAGGAGTGCAAACAGCGCTTTAAATACATTGAAATGGAGACCCTGCCTGATATAACCGCCATGAGCCTTGTTGAAAGACACATCATAAGTCCTGATTTTGCAAAAAATCGCACCGGTAAGGCATTACTGCTGTCCGATGATGAGGCAATAAGCATAATGCTTTGCGAAGAGGACCACATCAGGATTCAGGTTATGTTTGCAGGGCTTGCACCCGACGAGGCATACACCGAGGCAGACCGCATCGACAACATAATCGGAAGCAAACTAAGCTATGCCTTTAACGAACGGCTGGGGTATCTGACCGAGTGCCCGACAAATCTGGGCACGGGACTTCGCGCCTCGCTGATGCTTCATCTGCCGGCGCTGGAATCGAGCGGCGCCGTAAATCGCTTTGCCTCGACCGTAAGCAAGATAGGCCTAACCGTAAGAGGTACGTACGGCGAAGGCAGTAAGGTCACCGCCTCTATGTACCAGCTTTCAAATCAGGTAACTCTCGGCATTTCCGAAAAGGCGGCCATCGAAAACCTGAAATCCATTGCCCTTCAGGCCATATCACAAGAGCGCAGTATAAGAGAGTCGCTCGATGCAGACAGCATTGAGGATACCGCTTACAGAGCGCTGGGAACGCTTAAATATGCCCGTTCGATCAGCAGTGAGGAATTTATGGAGCTTGTCTCAAAGGTGAGATTAGGCATATCAATGGGCATAATCAAGGACGTGCCCCTCGCCACTGCAGAACAGCTTATAATTGAGGCCGGCCCCGCTGCCGTACAGGCTTCTCAGGGCAAGCCGCTCGATGCCGCCGAGCGTGACAAAATTCGTGCCAAACTGGCACAGGAAAGGTTATGATACAGTGTACAAATTCAACGGATTTACCGACAAAGCCAACAAAGCGCTGAATCTCGCCATTGAGTCGGCGCAGGATATCGGCCACACATATATAGGCAGTGAGCATCTTTTGCTAGGCTTGCTGAAAGAGGAAAACGGCGCCGCCGCACAGATACTTGATGCAAAATCCATCACCGCCGAAAAAATCGAGGAGGAGCTTGAGGGCACCATCGGCAAGGGTAATCCCACTTCCCTGTCACCCGACCAATTCACCCCCCGTGCAAAGCGGATAATCGAGATGTCTATCTCTATCGCCAGAAGCAACGGCTCTGCCCTTGTCGGCACCGAGCATCTGCTGATGTCGATACTTGAAGAGGGTGACAACTATGCCGTCAGGTTCATAAGCAAGGTAGGCGGCGACTGCACCTCGATCTTGCAGGAGACCGCAAAGGTCGTGGGCGCAGTGGATGCCGACGAAGGAACGGGAAAAACCGCCGTAAAGCAAAAAGGCGGCAGTAAAAAGACCCCCACCCTCAACAAATACGGCAGAGACCTCACCGCCGATGCCGCAGGCGGAAAGCTTGACCCCGTCATAGGTCGAACCAAAGAAATTGAACGTATAATCCAGATACTGACCCGCCGTACAAAAAACAACCCTGCCCTTATCGGGGAACCCGGTGTGGGCAAGACGGCCGTCGTAGTGGGACTGGCAATAAAAATCAACGACGGT
>CAYYGY010000040.1:0-6816 GCA_964471735.1 uncultured Eubacteriales bacterium | reverse complement strand
AGAGTGTATGTCAACAACAAAAAGAAGGCCTGCGCCGAGCTGGGAATGTTGTCTGAGGAGTATGCTCTGCCTGCCGAAACCCAGATGGACGAGCTTTTAACACTGATAGACACACTCAACGCCCGCAAAGATATTCACGGGATTTTATGCCAGCTTCCGTTGCCCAAACATCTCGACGAAAAAAAAGTGATAGACGCCATAAGCCCCGACAAGGACGTTGACGCGTTTCACGTAACTAACGTCGGCGGCATAATGCTGGGCGAGTATAAGTTTCTGCCCTGCACACCGGCGGGTGTTATGGAAATGCTTAATCGAAGCAACATCTCCGTCGAGGGCAAGCACTGTGTCGTGATAGGCAGAAGCAACATAGTCGGCAAGCCTATGGCGATGCTGCTGCTGCACGCAAACGCCACTGTGACGGTGTGCCATTCGCGCACTAAAGATCTTAAGGAAATATGCCGTTCGGCCGACCTCATCGTTGCCGCCGTCGGCAAGGCTGATTTTGTCACCGCCGATATGGTCAAAGCGGGTGCCGTTGTAATCGACGTCGGTATGAACCGCCGCGAAAACGGCAAGCTATGCGGTGACGTTGACTTTGACGCCGTTGAAAAAATCGCCTCGGCCATCACTCCCGTACCGGGCGGCGTGGGCCCGATGACCATCACGATGCTGATGAAAAACACCGTTACCGCCGCCGAAGCCACACTTAAGTAATCACTCTGCAAGGAGGAAAACCTTAATGAAACTGTTTGGCACCGCTTTGTCGTTTATACTGTGCGCCTGCCTGATGTGCTTTAGCGTATCGGCCGCAGGATATACCGATGCAGACGGAAGATTTTCGCTTGAGATACCCGATGAATATGTAGTGATAGATTCATCTACCGTTTCGTCAAACAGCGAGTTTATATCAAAACTGGGCTCATCGGTTGAAAACTTTAAAAAGAGCATGGAGGAGGGCAACATCGTTCTCTATGCCGCTACTGAGGACAATCAAAGACAGCTTCAGGTCAAGGTTTTTGACAGCGATACCGCACAAAAGATTGGTGAACTTTCCAAACTCAGCGAAGATAATTTCGCAACCGCCGCCGATGAAATAGAAAAATTGGTCATTGCGGACGGCGAACTGCTTAACTCTGAGCGCATAGACAAAAACGGCACTTGCTTTTTGCGCTACACCGTGCGCGCGGCGACGGCCCTTGAAAGCGAGAGTGAAGAAATAGGCTACTGCTTTGACGAATATTTGACCGTTGCCGACGGCCGTTTCTGCGCCCTTATCTATTACAACTCATCGTCCGAGTTTGACGAGACCGACGCCCACAACAGTAAGGCCGTTTTTGACACCTTTGAGGTGGTGAACGCCGACGTTCAGCAAGGCTCTACCGCCTTTGAATGGGTGCTCAAAATTTTGATACCTTTGCTTATCGCCGCCGCTGTTTTGCTTGGTGCATGGATAATTTATACCTTTGTCCGTGACATAAAGCACCGCCGCGAACAGCCCGAAGTGATACCTGACCACATAAAAATGCGACGCAAATAAAAGGAGAATACTATGTTTGAATCACTTGACAGAATACTGGACCATTTTCTGAAACTGGGTGTTTCGGGAAATGACTGCGTAGTTTACAAAGACGGTGAGTGCATCTACCGCAGGCAGAGGGGGTTTTCAGACGCCGAACAGCAGATACCGATGAACGGCAAAGAAGTCTACAACCTCTATTCAAATTCAAAATTCATAACCTGCGTGGCCGCGATGCAGTTGGTTGAAAAGGGCGTACTTTCGCTTGACGACCCCTTGTATGACTACATACCCGATTTTAAAAAGATGCGCGTGCTTTGCCCTGAGGGCGGTACCGTTGAGGCAAAGAACCCTATCAAAATATCCGACCTGTTCAAAATGACCGCCGGCTTTTCCTACTGCCTTGATTCGCCCTCGCTGGCTATGGCACAGCGTGTTACCGACGGCAAAATGCCGACCGTTGAGGCGATGCGCTTTCTCGCAAACGAGCCTTTGCTGTTTGAGCCTTCTACAAGGTGGGAGTACAGCCTTTGCCACGACGTTTTGGCGGCGGTTATTGAAGTTGCGTCCGAAAAACGGCTGAGCCTTTACATAAAAGAAAACATCTTCGACCCGCTTGGTATGAACGATTCCACCTATAATTTGCCTGACGACCGGCTTGACACTGTCTGCGCACAGTATCGCCGCAATGAGATGGGGGAAAGGTACAACTGCGGCCCCCGCATTATCCAGTATAAGCTGGGCAGTGAATACGAAAGCGGCGGAGCAGGCTGTGTTTCGACCGTAGACGATTACATCAAGTTTCTTGAAGCACTTAGAAAGGGCGACAGCATTTTGTCTGAGGCTTCGGTAAAACTGATGGCGACCGACGCTCTGACCGAGATCGACCATGCAGGCTACTGGTTTGCAGATAAGTATGGCTACGGTCTGGGTATCCGCACCCCTAAAAATGGCAGTGACAGGATAGACTTCGGCTGGGACGGCGCCGCAAACGCCGCAGGCGCCATAGTGCTTGAGCACGGCATAACTATGTATTACGGCCAGCACTATCTGGGTATGCCGGACGATTACCTCAAGCGCGACATAATAGAGTGCGTTTTAAAAGACCTGAAACTGAAATAACGGTAAAACCCCAAACTGCGGTGAGCAGTTTGGGGTTTTTTGTGCCGTGTGGAACGGCTATTTAATTTTAAGGCTCACAGCGGCTTATGAACCAGCGTGTTCCGTCGAGGAACAAATACCGCTGACGGCCCTTTATGCGGCAGGTATATCTAAGGCCGATGCCGCCCTTTTTCAGCGAGGCGGCGCGGCGTATATCCAGCACCCTGTCTATCTCATATTCGGTGCCGTCGGCCCAGTTTATGCACAGCGGCTCGACCCTTCCATCGGGATAGAATCTGGCCGTAACATCAATATATTCCATTATGATAACATCTCCTAATAAAATCCGACAGGGTGGATAACGTTGTCTTTTTTGGGGTCGAAGCCTGTCAGCTCTATGTCAGCAAGCAGTGACGCCGGCTGAATACATTTGTTGCCGAACCTGTCCTTAAGGCGGTCGGAAACCTCCTGCAGTTTTTCGAGTTTAACGCGGTGAGCCTCATCGGTAAAGAGGTCAATTTGTACGCCGTTCGAAAAGTCGGTCAGGTCGCTGACCTTTACGCCTATGCTTCGCATAGGCGTGTGCCAATCGTAGTTTCTCCTGACCAATCCAACCGCCGCCTTAACTATATCGTCGGTAAGGTCGGTGGGTCGGTCAAGCACAGTCTGCCTTGTAAAACAAAAAAGCTCACTTGTACGCATACTGACCGTAACACAGCGGCCGAAAAGACCCTGCTCCCGCAGGCGCCTGCCTACGCTGTCGCCTAAAACATACAAAACTCGTGCGGCGTCCTGCGTACAGGTAAGGTTTCTCGGCAAAGTCATCGAGTTGCCCACCGATTTTACCGCCTGATGAGCGTCGTACATCGCGACAGGCGATGAGTCCAGCCCGTTTGCGAACAGGCTCAGCATTTCTCCGTTTTTGCCCAACAACAGCCGCAGCCTGCGCCTGTCAGCATTGGCAAGTTCGCCTATCGTGGTTATGCCCGACCTTACCAGTTTTTCGCCCGTCGCCCTGCCTACGCACAGCAAATCAGTCACAGGCAAGGGCCACACGATATCTTTAAAATTGTGCTTAGTGATTACGGTTATCGCATCAGGCTTGCGATAGTCACTGCCGAGCTTGGCAAAAACCTTGTTAAAGCTTACGCCTATGCTGACCGTTATACCCAGCTCAAACTTGATGCGGCGTCTTATTTTCTCTGCAACGGCGGCGCCGTCCTCACCCGTGACGTCAAGCCACGCCTCATCAAGACCGAACGACTCCACTCTGTCGGTGTAGTCGTTGTAGATTTCTCTTGCAAGTGCAGAAAATTTCATATAATCCTCAAAAACAGGCGGCACTACCTCTAAATCAGGGCACTTGCTCAGCGCCTGCCAGATAGGCTCTCCCGTCTGAACGCCGTACCGCTTTGCAAGCTGGTTTTTGGCCAGAATTATGCCATGCCTCATCTCAACATCGCCGGCGACGGCCACCGGCTTTGACCGAAGCTCAGGCCGCTTCAAACATTCCACCGATGCATAGAAAGAGTTGCAATCACTGTGCAAAACACATCTCTCCATAAATCGGCCTCCCCGTTTAATATATCGAACAAATGTTCGATATATTAAATATAACACCTTTGTTGTCGTCTGTCAACAGAGAATTTTTACCTGCAACAAAAAAACAGTTAAAGCATTTTTGCTTTAACTGTTTTTTTATTATTCTAGCTCGCCTTCGTGCTTTTGGGCGTTTTCCATCATTGCGTTGAACGCCTCGTCGACCCCCTCAGGCTTAGACACTGTACTTTCAGCAGATGCCGAAACAGCGGCCGTTTCGTCATCGCTGTCTGCGGGCAGTTGCTCCTCATGCTCTGCGACCTGCATGGCAGTGATATACTCGCCGTCCTTTACACGCATTACGCGGACACCCTTGGCGGTGCGCGCAAATGTGCTTACGCTCTTTGCGGCGATGCGGATTATGATACCCTGCGAGGTGATAAGTATCGCATCGTCCTCTTCGGTGACGGTCTGGATAGACGCGACCTTGCCGTACTTGTCCACCTTGTAGTTGGTGATACCCTTACCGCCTCTCGACTGGCAACGGTAGTCGCTGAACTCACTGCGGCGGCCGTATCCCGTTTCGGTAACGGTCATAAGCGTCTTTGTGTCGTCAACAACAGCCATACCGACAATCTCGTCGTCATCGCCTAGCGCGATAGCCTTAACGCCTCTGGCAGTTCTGCCGAGCGGACGGGCATCGTTCTCATTAAAACGTATCGCAACACCGTTGTGCGTTGCAATAACAAGGTCGTTGTCTCCGTTTGTAAGCTGTACCCAACACAGCTCGTCACCCTCATCGAGCATAACGGCTATGACGCCGCCCTTGCGGGAGGTGTTGTAGTTATTAAGCAGCGAACGCTTTATGATGCCCTTTTTAGTAACCATACAGAGGTACTTGTCCTCGTCAAACTCTTTAACATTCAGCATCACCGTGATCTTCTCCTCCGGCTGCAGAGGCAAGACGTTGACGATGTTTAGACCCTTGGCTGTTCTTGAGCCTTCGGGAATCTCGTACGCTTTGAGGCGGTAGACTCTGCCGAAATTGCTGAAGAACAGGATATAGTCGTGGCTTGAGCAGACAAACATATAGTCCGTTATGTCCTCTTCGCGGGTGGACATACCGTTAACACCCTTGCCGCCCCTGTTCTGGAGGCGGTAAGTGTCTGACGGCAGGCGCTTAATGTAGCCCATCTTTGTAAGCGTGACGACAGACTGCTCAACAGGTATCAGGTCTTCGATATCGACCTCGCCTGCGACGTCGGATATCTCTGTGCGGCGCTCATCAGCAAACTTGTCGCGCAGATTCAGCGACTCGGTCTTTACTATGTCAAGTATTCTCTCTTGGCTGGAAAGTATCGCGTCGCACTCGCTGATAAACGCATACTTTTCGTCCAACTCATCAAGTATCTTCTGTTTTTCCATGCCGGCCAGTTTACCAAGCTGCATCTGTACTATCGCGGTGGTCTGGATATCGTCCAATCCGAAACGCTCGCTCAAGGACTGCTTACTGTCGGGAATGGTCGGGCTGTTGCGGATAATGCTGATTACCTCGTCGATGAAGTCCAGCGCCACCTTCAGGCCTTCGAGAATGTGGGCACGCTCTGCCGCTTTTTTGCGGTCAAACGCGGTACGGCGGCGAATTATATCGCACTGGAAGTCAATGCAGTTTTGCAGCATCTCCTTTAGTGTAAGCACCTGCGGCTTGCCGTTTACGATGGCAAGCAAAATAGCGCCGAAGGTGGTCTGCAGAGAGGTGTATGAGTAAAGTTTGTTAAGCACGACCTGCGGATTTGCATCGCGGCGCACGTCAACCACTATGCGGATACCGCCGTCACGCTTTGACGAGTAGTCAACAACATCTTCGATGCCCTCTATCTTCTTTTCGTTTGCAAGGTCGTAAATGTGCTTAACAAGGTCCTTCTTGCGGACTTTGTAAGGAATTTCGGTTATGACGATACGGAATTTTCCGTTTTTGACCTCTTCGATCTCGGCCTTGCCCCTGATGATTATCTTGCCCCTGCCGGTTGCGTATGCCGCGCGGATACCGGCACGGCCCATTATGATTCCGCCGGTCGGGAAATCAGGGCCTTTGATGTGCTGGCATATTTCGCCGAGCTCTGCATCGGGATTGTCAATAAGGCAGCACATTCCGTCAATAACCTCGCCAAGGTTGTGCGGGGGAATTTCGGTCGCCATACCGACGGCGATACCTGACGAGCCGTTTACGAGCAGCTGCGGGAATCTGACAGGCAGAACCTCAGGCTCCTTCAAGCGGTCGTCGTAGTTCGGCATAAAATCTACGGTATCTTTATCAATGTCGTCCAGCATATGAACAGACAAGCGGTTCATTCTCGACTCAGTATAACGGTAGGCGGCGGCCGGATATCCGTCGATATTACCGAAGTTGCCGTGTCCGTCTATAAGCGGATAACGCAAAGAGAAATCCTGCGCCATACGTACCATTGCATCGTAAACCGATGCGTCGCCGTGCGGATGATACCTACCCAGAACTGCACCGACGGTGTCGGCGCACTTGCGGTATGCTTTGTCCGGAGAGAGGCCGTTTTCATACATTGTGTAAAGTATGCGGCGGTGAACAGGCTTCAAGGATGAGCGAACGCAGAGCCTTCGTTGAGATATAGTGTCCGCAACAAGCC
>CAYYGY010000039.1:0-6833 GCA_964471735.1 uncultured Eubacteriales bacterium | reverse complement strand
TTCTATATTTACAATATTCAGACGGTTGAACCCTCTGCTATTGAATTTGCAAAAAAGCTGGTCAGCGCCTGTGAGCTGCTTTGCGACCTTATGAATGAGTTCGAGAACTTCAAGCGTTCTAAAAGGATTCGTGAGCTTATCATTGGGCTTAACGATGCCGAAGAGGAATGTGACAGGCTTTACCTTTCCTCTATGCGTGCTCTTACCAACAGCTCGACAGATGCTCTTACGATAGTTTCGTTGCGTAAGATATTTGATTGCTTTGAATCATGTGCTGACGCCTGTGAACATGTAGGCGAGTGTGTCGGCACGGTTATTATGAAAAACACTTAATATTAAATCAAAAGCGAAGTTGCAATTCGGGCACTTCGCTTTTTGTGTCGATAGTTATATAAGAGTCAGAAGGTGCTATATCAGCTCGAACAGGGTGAGCTGATGGTTGCCGTCACAGATTCCAAGGAAGATCTCCTTTGCGTTTTTGTAGCCCTGATGCTCCAGTTCCTTTTTTAACCAGACGGGATCAAGGCCAAGACGTCTCAGGTTTTCGTCCAATATTCTGCCGTCCATGATGACCTCGGTGTTTATCGTTTCCGGCGGCGGTGCGATATTTATATCATCGGGGTTTACGGGTCTTTTCGAGGCTTTAGGCAGAACGGTGAGCCGACCGTTATATTCAAAAATAGCCGTCTGGATATCATTCAGATCAAAATAACCCTCCTGACGACACATCACCATAAACTCGCTCAGGTCCATTTTTGCCTTTTTCATATTTTTGCGGTATATCTTGCCGCCGTTCATAATTATGGTGGGGGTTCCGTTTATGAACTTTCTCATTCCGGGCAGCTTGCTGGTCAGTAGGGTCAAGCCCAGCGTTATCGCGCCGTAGATCATCATGGCTATGAGCGGCTTCCAAGGCTCCTCTAATTCAGTCGCAAGCTCTGCCGCAATAGAGCCGATGGTTATGCCTGTGATGTAATCAAAAAAATCAAGCTGTGACATTTGCTTGTGACCTAATATTTTCGCTATCACAAACAATGCCGCAGCCGATAGAATAGATGTTAGAACGACTTTTATAATATCCATATTACGCCTCCGTTTTAATTAGTATATACAAATGGCGTAATGTTAACCGTTAAACTTTTTGCATGCATTTTCGCAAAGGTTGCGCTGCGTTGCAATGGTAACGAGCGTATCACCGAGCTGGACCAACACCGAGGCGAGCAGTGTGATCTCATCATTGTTCAATTTGCATGCTATCGCGTTAGCGAGGGCAGTGACGGAAGCCGTCAGCTCGCAAGCGTTCATCGTATACCACCTCGCTATATCCTATGTGATGTGATTATTTGGCGTTCGAAACAAATCCTTTGTTAGATGAGGTTGAGAAGAAACATCCTGAATGCGTTTGGCGTTCAGGATGTTTCTTCTTTACAGCTTTTTTATCACGCCGCAGGCGATTTTTGCTCCTGAGTTGCCTGCCGGCTGGGATGTAAGATCATCAGGCATGCTGTGTATGACGACCGTTCGGCCGATGATGTCCGCCACGCTGAAGCGGTCGGTCGCGACCGCCTGATAGGCGCCGCCGTTACATAACATCAGCGCAGGCAGATCTCCTGCGTGGGCAGGGTGGGGCGCATCGGTGGGATCGTAGTGGCTGCCTGTGCCTGAGAAGTTGGTGCCTAAGCAGTTATCGCCTTGGTGAATATGAAATCCAAAGAAACCTGTGTCGGTTTGGGGCAAGCCTTTGATATTCGCCTCGACCAAAACACAGTCCTTTTTCTGATAAAAATCGACTTGTCCGAAAAGGTTCGGAAATTCGCTCGAGCCTCGGATGCTCGCTGTTGCGTTGGGAATAGCCAAGCCTCTGTTCATACTACCACCTCGTCCCAGTATATGCCTATCAACAAATTGAGGTTACAGTTTTGTTACCGTTATTGTATTTCTCTTTTTTATATTGTATAATAATTCCAAAAGGTGATAATTGTGCTCTGCTGTTTTCATAAGCAAAGGGGCTAAATGCGGGATCAGATATATGATCGCCTCTTTTTGATCCTTTATGCAGCCGATAGGATGTTGAACTGAGTTTAACCGAATCAGGAGGAGAGGGTTGTGAATAAACGGCTTACGGTGAAAAACGAGTTCGGTAAGGTCGTTTATTGCGTTTTGTCGGGCGATGAGCCTTACGAAAAGCAAATGATGGAGGTTTTGTCGCTTCACGCAGGCTATGGCTATACGGTCGATCTCAATAACGATCATGTTAAGGTCAAGGATTACCGTACGAATGAAACGATCGGAACCTTTGAAATATTATCCTTTGTCGATACCGATGAAAAGGTCGTTTTAGACTGGTTGGAATAGTGTGAAATATTATATTTAAGGAGGGGAAGTATGAAAAAACGTTTTGGTGCGGCCGATTGGAAGACGAATATACCTCAGCCCGTCTGCGAGGAGCACCCTGAATACTATGCTTTGTACCAAAAGGCGTGGGAGCTTGCCTTTGCCCATATAAAAGACATCGACGGCCTGCCTCAGACACCCTATATGGACGAGGCCTTTTGTGACACTCAGCTGTGGATATGGGACTCCTGCTTCATGGCGCTTTTCTGCAAGTATGCGCGCGAGGTCTTCCCCGGAGTAGAAACGCTGAACAATTTTTACGAGGTGCTTTATAGCGGAAAACGGTTGCCTGCCGTCATACCTACCGAAGCCGAACCCGAGTGGACGGGCAGAGTTGTCGGCGAGCCGTATGAGATAAAGGTGCATATTGCCGACAATCCGCCGCTTTTTGCGTGGGCGGAATATGAAAATGCGCTGATGAGCGGCGACGTCGACTACATAAGGGCGCTTCTCTGCGAGCGCAAGGTTTTGCAAAAGCACTATGATTGGATAGAAAGCCTGCGTGAGCCTTCAAGGGTAGACGGCGTGTTCTGTGGGACCCGTCTTGTTGCGGAAAAGAAGGGCTATAAGTGGGAGGGCGGCTGTTCGGGAATGGATAACACACCGCGCGGAAGGACGGGCGAGCATGCGGCCGCATCCCGTCCGAACAATCCAAAGATGCTGTGGATCGATGCCATCTGCCAGCAGGCGCTTTCGGCAAAATGCATCGCAAAGATGTTTGCACTTGTCGGTGATGCGGAAAACGAGTCCGAATGGATGAGGCGGTATGCTGAAAAGCAGGATATTATCAACCGCTGTTACTGGGACGGTGCGGACAGGTTCTACTATGATATCGACTGCGATACCGATGAATTTTACAAGGTCATGACCGTCGCGTCATACTGGGCCCTCACTGCAGGCGTCGCGTCGGATGAGCAGGCGCAACAGCTCGCCGCCCTGTTGGAAGATCCTGCTTTATTCGGCGGCAAGGTGCCGCTGGTGTCCTTGGCGCGAAACGACCCTGATTTCAAGGCGGACGGGGAATATTGGCGCGGCTCGGTGTGGCTGCCCACAGCCTACGCTGCGTTAAAAGGACTGAGCAATTACGGCATGCACTCTCAGGCGCACACAGCGTCGAAAAAGCTGCTCGACCATATGTCAAAGACCTATGCCGAGCACAGCCCTCACACCATCTGGGAGTGCTATTCGCCCGAAGAATGTAAACCCGCCTACAACGAGCGGCGCAGGAATGAATATGTCCGCCCTGATTTTTGCGGATGGTCGGCGCTTGGCCCCATCTCGATGTATATTGAACATGTGCTCGGATTCCACACGGTAAACGCATTCGAAAAAACGGTGGAATGGGCAAAGCCCGATACCTTTGCAGGTCGGATAGGCATTAAGAACCTTCGGTTTGGCAATGTGGTGACCGATATTGTGGCTATCGGTGACAGATGCGCCGTTAAGACGAATGAGCCGTATACCCTTGTGATAAACGGCGTCAAACACCCCGTATCTTCGGGAGAAAATGTTTTTGATCTATAGCAAAAGAGCCGGCAGGTCAACCGACCTGTCGGCTCTTAGCATCCTTATAGATACTTTTTGTTTATCTCATTCATCTGAGAAAGCTTTTCTTCTATGTCGGCAACAAGCTTGAATTGAGTGCGGCATCGGTCGAGGTTGTGCTTTTCGCGGTGGACCTTGAAGTAGGTATCACCGTTGAGGTAGTCAGCCAGAAAGCGAATGCCGCATTCCAAGGTCATAAGCTTGACCGAGAAGGAAAGCAGCTCGGCTTCGCGTGGGGTAAGGGTTTCCTTCAGCTCCTCGGCAAAGCCCCTTGTAAATTGCTCATAGTTTTCAAGATCAAACCATATTTTAGACACATCGGTCTCGTCCTCGGCACCGCTCGAGCCTGCAAAACGCAGTGCGTCACCAAAATCGTAGAGCAGAGAGCCGGGCATAACGGTGTCAAGGTCAATGACGCAGACGCCCTCGCCCGTATTCTCGTCGAACATTACGTTGTTAAGCTTTGTGTCGTTGTGGGTCACTCGCAGAGGAACTGAGCCATCGGCGACGGCGTCGAGAACTGTCGACGCGTCCTTTTCGCGTGCGAGAGCAAATTCTATCTCTGCCGTAACCTCCGACAGCCTGCCTGCGAGGTCGTTATCGATCGCCTCATGAAGCTGACGGAACCTGTCGACAGTGTTGTGGAAGTTTGCAATAGTTTCGTGCAGCGTGTGTGCAGGGAAGTCGGCGAGCATCTTCTGGAATTTGCCAAAGGTTCTGGCGGCGTGATAAAGCTGAACGGGATCTTTGACGGCGTCATACGAAACAGCGTTGTCAATAAATCGATACATTCTGTAGCAGCCGCCGTCGTCCGCCTTGTAATATGGCTTGCCGCTTCGCGTGGTGATAACCGTCAGGGTCTCGCGTTCGGGATCGCCGCCCTGAGCTTCAAGTTTTCTTTTAAGATGCTCGGTCACCGCGCAAATATTTTCCATCAGTTCGTCGACGTTATTAAATATCGAGGTGTTTATGCGCTGCATTATGTATCGGGCTTTGCCCTCTGCTGCATAGGTGTCGTTGATATGACCGTTTCCGTAGGGCGCGGCCGAAATATCGGTGCCAAACGCTTTGCATATAGCTTCTATATTTACCGCCACTATAAAGCCCTCCTAAAGTTATATTGCATACTCCATTATATCACACTTTCACTTAAATCAAAGGGATATTTTGGACTATAGATTACAGTTTTGTTACATTTATTGTTTTTTGCTTTTCGATGTGGTATCATTTTCCGCAGAGGTGATGTGTCATGACTAATAGCAATAAGAACATACTTGCTGTTGGCTTGACCCTGTTTATTGCCTTTCTGATCGAATCGCCGTTGCAAAGCTTTCTTTGCATACAAGCGATCTTGTGATCGATCTGAGCTGTTACGCTTTTTATTTATTTCATTCATCTGCTTTGAGAAATCCATAGAGAAGGTTGACGTCGAACCTGAAGAAGAGTAATAATCGTATTAAGAAAGGCAGGGCGATCTTATGACATTCAGAAAGATCAAGACCGCGGTGATAGGCTGCGGCGCGATAAGCGAAATATATCTTACCAACCTCAAGGCGCTTGATATAATCGAACTTGTCGGATGCGCGGATGTGTCGGAAGAAAATGCGCAACGCCGCGCGGAGCAGTTTGGCATTAAGAAGATGACGAATGAGGAGATCTACGCCGACCCCGACATAGAGCTTGTCGTAAACACGACCTATCCGACAGCCCACTACAAAATTGCGAAGGAAGCCCTCCTTGCAGGCAAGTCGGTGTATAACGAAAAGGTGATATGCTCAACGCTCGAAGAGGCAAACGAGCTGATCGAGCTTGCAAAAAAGAAGGATTTGTTTTTCGGCGGCGCGCCCGACACCTTTTTCGCCGCAGGAATGCAGCTTGCACGATGCATCATAGACAGCGGAATGATCGGCGCGCCGGTAATGGCACAGGCAATGTTTTCTCGTTCTTATCATCATGAACGTTGGAGTACTGCGGCTGTCAAAAGATTTGTGTTTTATGAGAGCGGCGGAATTATTTTCGATATGGGAGCCTACTATCTTACGGCGCTTGTGTTTTTGCTCGGCCCGATAAAAAGCGTGTCGGGGTTTTCCACCGTCCGCGAACCCGATAGGGTGTTCCGGAACCCGAATTCGTCCCTGTACGGTCAACCGATGACGGTTGAAAGTGCCAATGTTGCTACGGGAAGCCTGCTTTTTGAAAGTGGAGCTATCGGAAATATTACCATGATATCCGAAAGTGCACAGCAGACCCATTTTTATATTTACTGCACCGACGGCTACATTGACCTTGGTGACCCGAATTTATACGGAAAGACATTGCGCGTGGTGAATAAGAGGGGCGAGGAAAGCATAATAAACTCTCCCTTCGGCATAAACGACGGAAACTTCCGAGGCTACGGTGTCGCAGAGGCTATGTATGCGAGGCTTGCGGGACGTCAGCCGCGCTGCAGCGGAGAACTTTGCGCTCACGTTCTCGAGGTCGCGCTCGGTATCTGCGAAAGCGGCGAAAGCGGAAAAGCCTATCAGATGACAACTCGCGTAGATAGACCCGAGCTGTTTCAGACGGGTCATACCGAACGTTTTGAACTTTCACTTGAGTAGAATGTCAAAAAGACCGGGTCGACAGACTTGGTCTTTTTGCTTACCCCTTGTCAATAAGGCCGACGGTATGTTATAATAAAACCACAAATACTAAAAAGAGGATAGTTGAGATGGCCAATTATTTAGTTTTAGCAATGGAATGCATCGGAACGGTCTCTTTTGCGATCTCAGGCACCCTTGTTGCCATAGGCTGCAGCCTTGATCTGTTCGGCGTGTTGACAGTCGGCTGTATCACGGCGGTGGGCGGCGGCGTAGTGAGGGACCTGCTTATCGGCAACACCCCACCGCAGATCT
>CAYYGY010000038.1:0-6908 GCA_964471735.1 uncultured Eubacteriales bacterium | reverse complement strand
AAGATACGCCGGGTGTTACAAGAGATAGAATCTATGCAGAAGTGACATGGTTGAACAAAGAGTTTACGTTGATTGATACAGGTGGTATTGAACCTGACAGCAAAGATGTTATTTTGTCGCAAATGCGCCGTCAGGCTGAGCTTGCCATTCAAACTGCTCAGGTCATAGTGCTTGTTACCGATTTGAAAAGCGGCGTCGTTGCTACCGATGCAGAGGTCGCCTCTATGCTTCAAAAAAGCGGAAAACCGGTGGTGCTTTGTGTAAATAAATGCGACTCGGTAGGCAAGGTGCCGATGGAGTTTTATGAGTTTTACAACCTCGGTCTCGGTGACCCCATCGCCGTTTCCTCTGTACACGGTCACGGAACGGGCGACCTGCTCGACGCGGTGTTTGAGTACCTTCCCGAAACCGAGGACGAGGAGGAAGAAGACCGTATAAATGTTGCCGTTATAGGCAAACCGAATGTTGGTAAATCTTCGCTTGTCAATGCAATTTCAGGAGAAAACCGTGTTATAGTCAGCAATATCGCGGGCACAACGAGAGATGCCATTGATACGCACATTGACAATAAATACGGTAAATTTAACTTTATTGATACGGCGGGACTCAGAAGAAAAAGCCGCGTAACTGAGCAAATTGAGCATTTCAGCAACCTGAGAGCGCAAATGGCTGTTGAGCGTGCTGATGTTTGCGTAATAATGATAGATGCTGTTGAAGGCTTTACAGAGCAGGATTCAAAAGTCGCAGGTCTGGCGCTTGATGCAGGCTGCGGCTGTATAATCGCAGTTAATAAGTGGGACGCTGTGGAAAAAAACGGCACCACGATGGATGCTTACCGCAAAAGCCTTATGAACGATTTTGCATTTATGTCTTACGCACCTATTATATTTATATCTGCAAAAACCGGTCAGCGTATCGACCGCCTTTTTGAACTTATCAAGTTCGTTCACGCGCAAAACACTATGCGCATTTCTACCGGTATGCTCAATGACCTTTTGGCGGATGCGACTGCACGTGTTCAGCCGCCTACAGATAAGGGCAGACGCTTGAGGATATACTATATCACCCAGCCGTCAACAAAGCCACCGACATTTGTATGCTTTTGCAACAGGGCTGATTTGTTCCACTATTCATATCAGCGTTATATAGAAAATCAGATACGCTCTACCTTCGGCCTAGAGGGTACACCTGTAAGATTTATCATTCGTGAGCGAGGGGACGGGAAATAATGCTTGAATATTGTGCGTGGCTTTTGGTGTCATTTGTTATATGTTACCTTTTGGGAAGTATCAATTTTGCCGTAATAGTATCAAAAGCGGTAGCCAAGCGTGACGTAAGAGATTACGGCAGCGGAAACGCAGGAATGACAAATGTTATCAGAACCGTTGGCATCGTTCCCGGCATAATAACATTTGTCGGCGATGCGCTTAAGGGCGCCACAGGCGTGCTTTTGTCAAAACATCTGATAATATTGCCTGCATACGCTCGGTACGCTGACGAAGTCATCGAGTTTCTGTCACCTTACTACGCCATGTGCTGGTGCGCAGTGTTTGCACTGCTCGGCCATGTTTTTCCGCTGTTTTTCCAATTTAAGGGCGGAAAAGGCGTGGCAACCGCCATCGGTGTATTGTATTGTATAAACTGGCAGGCGGCAACCTTTGTCTTGGTCACATTTTTGGTGCTTGTCGCCATTACTAAGATCGTGTCGGTTGGCTCTGTAATGGGCGCCGTCGAGTGGGTAATATATATCTTTATTTATTCTGCATCTTCAGGTACAGTAATGCGGCTTTATTCTACTGCGGTCGCCGCAATACTCGCTTCGATAGTTATAATCAAGCACAAGGATAACATTGTCCGCCTACATAACGGCGAGGAGAAGATGCTCAAATCCAAACGTTAGGAGAGATTTTGAATGAGCGTTATATCAGTACTTGGCTCAGGCGGATGGGGAATAGCGCTCGCTTGTACGCTTTCCAACAACGGGCATAGGGTCAACCTTTGGTCTGTGTTTAAGGAAGAGGTCGACCTTCTCAAGCGTGAGCGCAGAAACGAGAAACTGCTCAAGGGTGTTATCATACCCGCCACCGTAAATATTACCGACGATATCACCGTTGTAAAAGACAGTGATATGGTGGTCATTGCTGTCCCCAGCTATGCCGTTCGCCAGACTGCCCACAGTATCGTAGGTCTGGTTAGAAGGGATACTGTAATCGTAAACGTAGCGAAGGGCTTTGAGAAAGAAACCCTCAAATGTATGTTGGAGGTTATTGCGGACGAATTGCCTGAATCAAAGGTAGTTGTCTTGTCCGGCCCGTCGCATGCAGAGGAGGTGGCGCGAGGTGTGCCTACATCTGTTGTGTCTGCCTCTGTCGACTCTGAGGCGGCAAAAAAAGTGCAGGAAACCTTTGCTAACTCAACGTTCAGAGTATATACTAACGACGATGTTGTCGGCGTTGAGGTCGGCGGCGCGCTGAAGAATGTCATTGCGCTAAGCGCAGGCATATGCGACGGATTAAAACTCGGCGATAATACTAAGGCCGCGCTTATTACTCGCGGACTTTCCGAAATTGCCAGACTCGGCGTTGCTATGGGCGCGAGAGCGGAAACCTTTGCAGGACTGACAGGCGTTGGCGACCTTGTAGTCACTTGTATGTCGATGCACAGCCGCAACAGAAGATTTGGAATACTTATCGGCGAGGGTGTAGACCCGTCTGAGGCGATGGACAGGATAGGCATGATGGTCGAGGGATATCACGCCTGTGCCATCAGCCGCGATTTGGCTGAAAAATACGGCGTAGATATGCCGATATGCACAGAGTGCTATAATATCCTCAGCTCTAAAGCAAAGCCTGAAGAGGCCTTGAGAAACCTTATGGAAAGGCCCAAGAAAGGCGAACAGGAAAATTTGTGGGTAAAATAAAAAAACAGCGATAACCGATAAATCGGTTATCGCTGTTTTTTAAAAACTCTTTTTGATCTTGTCAAGCGCGCCTTTTTCGAGACGGCTTACCTGAGCCTGAGATATACCTATGTCGTTGGCAACCTCCATCTGCGTTTTTCCCTTTAAAAACCGCATCCAAAGAATGGACCTCTCTCTTGCTGAAAGATCTTTTATTGATTGCCTGAAAGATATTTCATCAAGCCAGTTTTTGTCGTCGTTATTATCACCTATCTGGTCCATAACATATATCGTGTCACCGCCGTCAGAATATACAGGCTCGCTGAGCGATATCGGCTCAACGATGCTTTCAAGCGCCATTACAACATCTTCTTTACCTATTTCAAGCTCAGCCGCAATTTCTTCAATACTTGGGTCACGCTGAAACTTTGCAGTCAGTTTTTCTTTTGCCTGCATCACCCTGTACGCCGCGTCTTTAATTGAGCGTGACACGCGCACAGAGTTGTTGTCACGAAGATAGCGTCTTATTTCACCGATTATCATAGGCACAGCATAGGTTGAAAACTTTACTTGGTGTGACATATCAAAATTGTCAATGGATTTTATAAGTCCAATGCAGCCGACCTGAAACAGATCGTCGGGATTTTCGCCCCTGCCGGTAAAACGTTGAACCACGCTTAAAACAAGCTTCAGATTCCCTTCAACGAGCTTGTCCCGAGCAGCACGATTTCCTTGCTTCGCTTTTATAAGGAGAGATTCTTTTTCCTCTTCACTCAGAACTTTAAGCAACGATGTGTTAACACCGCATATCTCAACTTTGCCATATTGCAAATCGCTCACCTCCACCAATAAATCCAATAGAATTATTGCCTGAGGTTTAGCTCAAAATACTGTTAATATATTTTTTTAATCGACAATTTTCACTTGATTATGTCAGGGGTACAAAAAAGCCTGCGATTGTCAATCGCAGGCTTGCTTTTATCTGAATATTATGTCGTCTCTGCCGGGGCCGTTTGAAACCATCGTGATCTTGAACCCGATTTTCTCCTCGATAAATTCAACATAACGGCGCGCGTTTTCGGGAAGGTCTTCATAATTTCTTATGCCGCTGATGTCACATTTCCAGCCGGGCAAAACTTCCAGAACAGGCTTTGCTTTCTCAAGCAAAGGAGTAACAGGGAAGTCGGTAGTGACTTTGCCGTCTATCTCGTATCCCACACAAACCGGAATTTCATCAAGATATCCGAGAGCATCAAGTATGGTGAGAACGACCTGAGTAGTTGCCTGACATTCACAGCCGTATTTGGTAGCAACAACGTCAAACCAACCCATTCTTCTCGGTCGGCCGGTGGTTGCGCCATATTCACCGCCGTCAGCGCCGTTGTCGCGCAACAGCTTAGCTTCATCACCGAAAATCTCGGAAACAAAAGCACCTGCGCCGACAGCACTTGAGTAGGCTTTAACAACAGTGATGACCTCTTTTATCTCTCTTGCGGGTACACCTGCACCGATAGTGCCGTATCCGGAGAGGGTAGAAGATGATGTAACCATCGGGTATATACCGTGATCAGGGTCCTTAAGCGAGCCAAGCTGGCCCTCAAGTAAAATTGTTTTATTATCTTTGACAGCATCTATCAAAAGCTTGTGTGTGTTCTCAACAAACGGAGCGATCCACTCTTTCCACTCAAGCAGGGTGGCAAATATTTCGTCAGCGTCAAGCTTAGGCTTGTGATAAAGATGCTCAACCAAAACATTCTTGGTTTCAAGCACGCGTACAAGCTTTTCTTTCAGCGCCTCTTCATCAAACAACTCGCAAACCTGAAAACCTATCTTTGCATATTTGTCTGAATAGAAAGGGGCTATGCCTGATTTTGTAGAGCCAAAGCTGCGGCCTGACAAACGGTCTTCCTCATATTCGTCAAACAAAATGTGATAAGGCATAACCATCTGAGTTCTGTCAGAAACAACGAGATTAGGTGCGGGAACGCCGCTTTCAATCAGCATTTCGTATTCCTTTTTAAGATTGGGAATGCTAAGCGCAACACCGTTACCGATAACGTTTGTTACGTTTTGGCAAAAAGCGCCTGACGGCATCATATGCAGAGCAAATTTGCCGTAGTTGTTTTTAATAGTGTGACCTGCGTTGGCACCGCCTTGAAAGCGGACAACGATATCAGAGTCGATGGCGAGCATATCGGTGATCTTGCCCTTACCCTCGTAGCCCCAGTTAGCACCTACAATAGCTTTAATCATTTTACTGCCTACCAATCAAATAAATTTGTCAATCGACACAGACCGACAACCTATTATACATTATAATTCTCAAAAAAGAAACTCTTTTTTGAAAAATTATTTAAGAATATCTTTAAAAAATTGATAACTGGTTTTTCCGCTTGGGCGATTAAAGCGTTTTATCATTTTCAAACACGATGAATCACCTTTTATTATCTTGTTGATTTTCTCCTCACAACCCAAAGTAACAGTGAAACCCAATTCTTCCACCACATCGGTTGCCTGACTGCAGTATGCGCCGAAGGGGTAGGTAAATATATTACATTCTTCTCCTGTTGTTTCTGCAATTTTTTGCTGTGTCTTGGTAATATCTTCTTTGAGCGTTTCTCTGTATTCAACATCACTTTCACCGCTCGTTTTTGTACAGCCCTTTCTGGGCGAGAGTGAGTGCATATCATACGTATGGTTTCCGATTTCAACATAACCGCTGTTATTCATCTCGGCAATCTGCTCCCAGGTGACATTCGCATAGTTGACATTGTAGTCAATGTTTTCCGAATAATAATCTGTGTATTTACCAACCACCGACAAAACGGCACTTATCTTATACTGCTTAAGCAAGGGGAATGCGTAAGCGTAAAAACTTTCGTGTCCGTCATCAAACGTTATCAATATAGGTTTTTCAGGCAGTTCTCCCTTTCCGTCAACATAATCTGCCAACTGCGTTGTAGATATAGGCGTGTAACCCAGACTTAGTATATATTCAATGTCGTTTTTAAATTGCTCCGGTGACACAACATATTTACCTAGTGCACTTTGCTTGTTTGAAATATGGTGATACATGATCACAGGCAGTTCAATATATTCAGATGTCGTTTGTGCAGCCGCCACCGTTACCGAAAGCACAATTGCCACACAAACCACAATGGCTAAAAGCCGTTTTTTTATGCGTATAATCAAATTCAAGGCACCCCTTTGCTTTTACAGCAAATATATGCCTGAAAGATGACTATTATAATTGTGAAAGGGAAAAAGTATAGCCTTGTGCTTTAAGCGTGTCTATAACATCGGGCAAAATTTCAGTGTTGGTTTTAGAAACTGCGTGCAAAAGATAAATTGCACCTTCGTGAGCCGCAGAAGTGATTCTGTTGAGCGCCTTAGCGTTATCGGGTTGGTCATTAACGTTGTAGTCATAGTACGCAAAACTCCAAAATACCGAGGTGTATCCCAAAGCCTTTGTCAACTCAAGCGTGCGCTCGGAAAACTCGCCTCTCGGCGGCCTGAAAAGAGTCATAGTGTAGTTGAAATTTTCTTCAACATAGTTGTGAAGCTTTGCTATCTCATTTGCCGCATCAGCAGTGGATTTGTCAGGCATTGACGGGTGACTCCAGCTGTGATTGCCGACAGTGTGCCCCTCGTCTATCATTCTTTGTACCAGTTCGGGATTTTTGTTTACGTAATCATACGTAACAAAAAATACAGCTTTTACATTTTTCTCCTTCAGCGTGTCGAGAATTTGAGCGGTATATCCGTTTTCATACCCCTCGTCAAAGGTCAGCGCTATTGACTTCGAGTCCTCTGACAAAAATTTGGCTGAATATTTGCCGTATTTTGCGTTATATTCAACACAAGATATAGGTTGATTTTTATCGTTGCAGTTGTAGCCCTGACCCCAGCACATCTTAGTGTTGCTGAGTGAATCTACGTAAGAATAGTTCTCGTTGGCCGTAAGCGTTGCGTCAGCCGAAACCGACGGTGTGCCCGTTGAAGCCGTGCA
>CAYYGY010000037.1:0-6974 GCA_964471735.1 uncultured Eubacteriales bacterium | reverse complement strand
GTTATCGGCGCGGTATCGGCATCAAGTTCAAGCGATATTGTACCGTAATCGGCAACCACTATTTCGCAGTGGTGCTTGCCTTTTGTGTAATCGTTTGATGAGGTTTCGCCTTCGCTGCAGCCGAACAAAAGTGCCGCCATAACGAGCGCAAGCATTAATGAAACAAATTTTTTCAAAGTATTCACCCTTTGTTTGATTTTAATAAGGTTTGCATTAATTGATTATAACCTTTTCGGGCGAGCATTTCAACACAAAAAATTAAAGCGGCAAATTATAAAAAATCTGCCGCTTTTTTATAGTTAGTTTTTGAAATCCTCAATGTCGAAAGACCATTCCTCACGCTTACGGAACGGAGTCTTGAAAGTCTTAGTCAGGACGCCTTTCTCCTCAAGGTGAACATAGCACGCTCTGTCGCAAGCTCTGCCGCAAATAGAGCAAGGATAAGAATGCTGTGCCGGAGGATAGAAGAAGGTGTTGTCCAGAATCTTTCTGGCTGTTTCGGGTGTGACCTTTGCCTCACCTGCGATTATCTCGATACGGTTATCGAAATCAGCGTAAGCATCGGGGTTCATAAACGGGTTCTTTGTGCCGTTTGCGCCGTTGTAATATACTGCGCACTGCCAGTTGTCAACGTTGCCCTCTTCGTCGATGGCGTTGCCGGGGCAAGCCTTGATACACTTTCCGCACTTGTCGCAAAGGTGAGGCTCAACAAGCTCTGTCGGCTCAAGCTCTGCGTCGGTCAGGACGAAGCAATATCTTATCATCGGGCCGTACTCGTCTGTAAGCAAGGCACCGTCAAGGCCCTTTTCACCAAGACCGCACTTAACTGCCGCATCAGTAAAGTTCATCTGATTTTCGGCGGTTACTGAACGGTAGATAGCATCGTATGCCACCTCGGGGTTTGTGTCGTTATCCTCTGCCATTATCTGCTGATGTCTGCGCTGTGGAAGTGCGTAAAAGCCCTCCTGCTCAATGAGCATAGCCACCTTGAGCGCCGACATAGGCATAATGGTCTCTTCCATATTTTCAACTGCCATAGTTGTGTACTGGTAGAAGGTCGTGCCTTCCTCAATACCGCGATAAATACCTCTCAGGACACGGAAGCCAAGTCCGACAACGGTCTTTACCTCAGGCATTATTTTGAATATGGGGTCGTCTTTTTCAAATCTTGATGCAGGTGCAAAGCCAACTATATCAGCACTGTTGGCTTTCGCCATAGCAATTATTTTATCTCTCATATCAAAGCTCTCCTATCAAATGCTTGTAACAAGCAATGTCGCACTTCTTTCCGCAGATGCAGGCTGAATAACCCCAGTGGGTTCTGGGAAGAAAGTCAAGCTTAGGATAAAGTTTTCTGGCCGACTCGGCATCAAATCTCTTTTCGCCGTTGATGATGGCCTCCCTCTCAGGGTCGCCCTTAAGGAAGTCGTCGGTCATAAAGGGGTTTGATTTATGCGCGCCCTTATAGTAGACACTGCACTGCCATGTATCGAGACCGTTTTCATCAATAGCGTTTCCGGGGCAGGCCTCAATGCAGGCACCGCACTTGTCACACACAGGGTCAGAAAGCGCCTCGTCACATTCGAGCGGTGCGTCGGTGATAATAAAGCAGTAGCGCATAAACGGGCCGTACTTTTTATTCAGCACCTTGCCGCTGAGCCCTGTTTCGCCTATACCGCAAGCCTTGGCGGCCTTGCCGAAGTCAATGATTACGTCAGGTGCAGGCTTGCCCTCCTCTACGGGGTCAGCAAACTGCAACTCATATGTATCGACAACCTCCGGATTGGTGGTCTTATCCCCTTTTACGCGGAGGTTAGGCACAGCCTTCTGCAGGCAGGCATCATAGCCGTTGTCCTCGATCATTCCGCCTATTTTAAGAAGGAATATCTCAGCCAGTTCCTCGTCGACGTACTTTACGCCGATGTTTGTATAGGTGTAAAACTGCGAGCCTATATCCATCGTTTTATACAGGCCTCTCGGCGTTGCAAAACCAAAGCCGATTATACATTTTGCATCAGGGAGGATCATTCTTGGGTCGCGGCGTGCATCAGGCTCATCATAAACGCGGCCTATTCCGCACACGGTTGCGCCAAGCTCTTTCGCTTTCTGCTTAATGATTTCAGAAGTGAGCATCATATATACTTCCTTTCTGTATTGTCTTTTGATGTATTGCTGTTTTCAACGACCATTACCGTTGCGTCCTGACTGACGGTGATGTGATGCCACTCACCCTTAGGTATGTTGTACAGCTTAGCTTTCTCCATCTCGACCTTATCGGTATCGGTGTAAAGGACTGCACTTCCGTCCAGCAAGGCGAAAGCCTCGTCTGTCATAAGGTGACGCTCAAGCTGGTCAAATTTGCTGAAGCGGTCGCTGTAACGCAGAAAACCTATCTTCCAGCCCTCAAACTCGGTCATAACCTTAAAGTCAGTGCCGGTAAACTCAAGAATATCCATTATCGGTCAAGCCTCCATGCCTTCTTCGTGCGGAGAGGTTTCTCAAAGCGGTCTGCCATACAGCCGCCCTTTTTCTCAAGCATTGCCACGCAGGCTCTGATACAGCCGCCGCACTTGGCCATATTGTAGCCAACCCAACTGGGGAAGTATTTTGCCAAAGCGCCGTAGACCTTCATAATCTCGTGTTCGTCTGCGACGTCGGTCACGCCCTCCATAAGGTTCAAGTCGCCGTTTTCGTTTGCGTCCCAGACTTCCTTTGGAACAAAGGGGTTGTAATAGCGGCCGGCGTGGGTATAGAACGCATAGCAGCGCCACATATCTATATCGCCCCATTCGCACTTCTTGCCTGCAAGGTCTATTACAATGCTCTTGCCTGAATTGAGCGGGGGGATACAGCCGCCGGGGCACTCACGAACGCAGGCACCGCAGCGGCGGCACAGCGGCTCACCGTTGTACATTTCGTCATATTCAAGCTCGGCGTCGGTGAACAAAAACGCAACTCTCTGCAACGGGCCGAACTCAGGCGTAAGCAACATCTTGCTCCAGCCGATCTCACCAAGGCCGCAAGCGACGGCGGCGATTCTGAACTGGAACTGGAGGTCGGGGCAAGCGTTGCCCTCATATGTAGGACGGGTAAACTGCACGCTTCTGTGATGAGCGGTAGAATTTTTTGCATTCTCGTTAACTTCGATCTGCTCCTCAGGCGAGAGGGTGTTTCCCTCACTGCCGTCCATATCGGACACGCTGCCTCTTGCGCCCGTATTACGGTATACAAACGCTTCGTATCCCTCATCCTCTATGACTTTACCGACATTGTAAAGCACGGCAGGCGCAAATATCTCGTTTATTCCGCCGTATGCCATTGACGGGTACTGGAAAAACTGAGTACCTTCCTCAATTCCTCTCTGTACTCCTCTCGGAATGCGGAAAACGAAACCGATACAGCTTTTCGCCTCGGGGAAAAGCATACGAGGGTCCATTTCGTGAGGTGCGCCCTCAAATCTGGACATCGGAGCTATGCCACAAGCGTCTGCTCCGGCTGCAAGTGCAGCCTCCTTAATCATTTTACTCGTTAACATTTATTTTCCTCCTCTGAATTGTCGTCGATTTTAACATCTGTATTGATTTTTACCAGCTTCAGCGGTTCTCCGTTTTCTATAACGTAGGGGTAAATGCTGTGCGCAGGCTCAAGTATATCTAATATGTTGCCGCTGTAACGCCCATTGACATAGCTGCGAAGCACCGCCTGCGGAAAACGGTGTATCCTTGTTGCAAGTTTTGCCGCAACCACATAAGGCTCATACTTGCCGATATCCTCAGGTCTGATAAAATTGGTGTTGGTTATCAGGGCGCTGTAATTTTCAGGCTTAGACAGATATTCATGGCAGATTCCGTGAAAATTATAGGCGTTATCCATTTTGGCTATCTCCGCCTCGTGGGCAACAAGGTTGTCATGAAAATTGTGCGCCGAGCAATTGTTAAGGCAGCCGCTGTTTGCAAGCAGGAAAAGTTTTTTGCCGTTTGCCTCAGCCCATTCGTGAAGCGAGGCTATCTTTTCAATATTACGGTTAAGCTCCCGCTTTATGTAATAGCTGTCATAATATTCACCGAGGTAATCCATACCCTCGACGGTACCTATCTCCATATTAACAGAGGCCCTTACTTCAAGGTCGGGAAAATTATTCTTCATAAATTTTGCAATAAGAGGCGAGGTAGTGGTAACCGATGCCAGTCCGTAATGCGCAGATATATAATCCGTCGTTTCGCCTATTTTTTCAAAAAAGGCTCTCGACTGGCTGTCCTTGCCGTAGCAGTTGGCATTAAACAAAACATTCAGCTTTATCCCGCTGTCGCTTAACTGCTTGAGCGCGTCCATTTGGTACTGCTGCATTTCCCAAGGGGTGTAGCCGTCGTTTATAAGTTGGTTAGTACGGCCGTTCGGGAAATCGCCCCATGAAAAGTAAACCTCGTAAATATTATCCTTATATTCCTTGATGCACTCAAGAAACATTGGATTGGCATTTTGCAGCCCTACCGAAAATTTCATCGCGCACCTCCGAAAATATTTTAATTTCCTCTTTATTTTAGCAGATATATGCTGTATAATAAAGTCAAAAAACAAACTTTGGATTACACAAAACAAACTTATAAGAAAGCGGCAGGAAATAATTATGAAACTTGGCAACACAGACCCGTTCGTCAGGTATGCGGACAAAACCAGCTATAAAAGCGAGGCTAAGCCCGTTTACTGCTTAGATTGCAGGATAGTTTATGTGCACAGGGGCGCCGGCGAACTGATACTTGACGGCCAGAGACACGCTTTGTCGGAGGGGTCGCTGTTTTACTGTAACGCAGGCAACTGCTATTCAGTAAGCACTCACAGCAAGGATATGACCATATACGCCGTTAACTTTGACCTGACCCAAAGCAACAGCGACCGAACAACCATCTATCCCCTTGTTGCAGACAAACTTTTTTCCTCAAACCTTTTGTTCAATCTGCAGGACATAGATGACTCAAAGGCAATCAACGGCTGTTTCTTTTTGCGTGATGCGACGGTGTTTTTCTCGCCTATAAGCGAGATAGTCAACGAATTTTCAAAGCAAGGCTTTTGCTTCAGGGAAAAAGCAGGCAGTATACTTAAGCAACTGCTTATCGACCTGCACCGCGCTGACATAGAAAAACCGCAAAACTCCACCTATACTGTTCATCAGCTTGTCAAGTTCATTGAAAAAAACTATACCCGTGAGTTAAGTAACAAGGAGCTGGCCGCTCTGGCGGGATATCACGAATTTCACCTGAACAGGCTGTTTTTAAAACAAACCGGTGTGGGAATGCACAAATACATACTTAATTTGAGGCTGGAGGAAGCAAAACGTCTTATAATCAACACGAATATGCCGATCTCCGCGATATCGGACAAGGTCGGATTCAACAGAGACACCCACTTTTCAAGCTATTTCAAAAAGCGGTTCGGCCTGACGCCGACCGAGTTTCGCCGAGAATTAAAGGACAAGGTTTAATGTATGCCAAAATCTGTACAAAGTGGTTTGTTTTTTAATTTATGCTTTACTTTTGCTTGCGCGTTGATATAATTAAGGTGTAGGAAATATTTATTTTTTATAGGGGTGGTACCAATGAAATGCAGTATAGAATTTAAAAACGGACAAATTACCGAAGTGGAAATGAGCAAAAAAGAAGACGGTAATGTCTGTACTTACACTCTTGAAAATTCGGGTCAATACAAGGACGTCAATTGCGTAACGGTAAACATTTACGACAAGCCGATACCGATGGGATCTGAGGGATTTTACCTCTTCCCTGCTACCGGCGGAAAGTTGATGTTTGATGCTATCGGCCACTTTAAAGAAAGAGAAGATTTTGAGTTTCTCAGCACCGAAGCACACTTGCCCATCATTGGTTTGAAGACCGAAGAGGACTGTATTCTTGCGGTTTCCGCAGGCTTGCCTGTTGAGTCCAGAGCAACGCTCTATCTCAAGGATGGCAATTACTCGGTTGCATTCAGATATATGCCTGAGCAGGACCTGTTTGAAGACCTTAAGATTGAGCTGCACCACCTTTTCGGCGAGGACGCGACATACAGCGGTATGGCGAGGGAGTACCGCCGCCGTCAGCTCAGCGTAGGCGGATTCACAAGTATCAAAGACAGGCTGACCGACAACCTTAAGTATGTTGCGGAATCCATACTCGTTCGTATCCGTATGGGTTGGAAGCCTGTTCCCTGCGCTGTTCTTGAGCAGACACCCGAAACAGAGCCGGAGATGCACGTAGCCTGCACCTTCAAGGACGTCATTAACATTATGCGCGACTACAAGGCGGCGGGAATTGACAAGGTCGAATTCCAGCTGGTTGGTTGGAACATTCGCGGTCACGACGGCAGATGGCCCCAGATTCTTCCCGTTGAGGAGGCTTTCGGAGGTGAGGAAGGGCTCAAGGAAGTCATAAAGGTCGCTAAAGAACTGGGATATATCCTTTCATGCCACACCAACAGCACCGACGCTTATTCGATTGCTGACAACTTCAGCTTTGACGATATTGCTATCGGTGTAGACTCAAAGCCGTCTATACTGGCTGAGTACTGGAGCGGCGGACGCGCTTACAAGATTTGCCCCAAATGCGCACTGCGCCTTGCAAAGGAGACCCTGCCTCCGGTCAAGGAGATCGGTTTCTTCGGCAGCCACTACATAGATGTTATAACTACCACACTGCCCACAACCTGCTACAACGAAAACCACAAGTTAAACAGGAGAGAGGCGTCAAAATACTGGCGCGAGATCCTTGAATATTCAAGAGAGCTTTTCGGTGCTTCAGGAAGCGAGGGTGGCTTTGACTACGCACTTCAGGGTTGTGACTTCTCGCTTTATACGACTTTCGGAAGAGATTACAAGCTGCCCGACTGCTTTGATGAAATAGTTCCTTTCTGGCAGATTGCGTATCACGGAATTGTTTTAAGCAATCCCTTCCCGTCAACGATAAACGCCCCCTTAAACACCGACA
>CAYYGY010000036.1:0-7006 GCA_964471735.1 uncultured Eubacteriales bacterium | reverse complement strand
TACAACCGCACCGACCGGCACCTCGTCCTCGCTTGCCGCCTCCGCCGCAAGTTTAAGCGCCTCGTTAATAAACTTTTCATCATTTACGCAGTCATACCGCAATATTTTCACTCCAAAAGCATCAATTTACTCATACGTATATAATACAACAAAGTTTTGTCACTGTCAATTTAATTAGGGATTGGAAAACGACAAAATATGTGTTATGATATTTAAATCAAATTAAACGGAAGTGTTGTTTATGCAATTTATTACTGCTGTACTTTTTGTATTGATGTGTCCCCTTGCGATACTGGCATACAAGGGTCATATCGCAAAGAATGTCAATTGTAAGGTGCGAAAGGCCGCCACCGTTGTTCAGGCGGCTGTTGTTATGGCTGTTGTCACGGTATGGTTTTACACTCAGCAGGCGATAATCGTCGAAAATGACACCTTGCTCGGCGGAGTTAATTCCGCCAACGGAATGAGTATGGGCTGTCTTACCGCTACAGTAACCTTTTTGCTGGGTATTTACTGGGTTTGCGTGGTTGCCGCCGAGTTTGTTTTCCGCAAAAGCGAAATAAAACCGCTCAGCTACGTCTTGCTGTCGGTTTGCCCTGCGGTACCGTTGGCAGGGTATGCTGTGTATATCTATTTTGCCCAGCCGTTTTACTTCCCTCTCGTTGCGATAGGCTGTGTGCTGACGTCAGCGGTAATTTTAATGCACGTTTGCAATTTTACGCTTTCGCTCAGCCGCAGATGGCAGTGTGTTGTTTGTGTAATTTTAAACTGCGCTGTATTTTTGGCCTCGGCTTTCGTTCTTTACGCTGTCCTTTCAGCGGGCATAGCGGCGGGCATTGAGCTTGACGCCGTTTCTATAGTGCTGATAGCTGTTGCGTCGATCGCGTTTATTGCGCCCAGCTTTGTGTGCGCAGGCGGTATAGTTTTAAAACTGCTTGCCAAAAGCGGCTTAGGCCAATAGAATTTATTGCCCCTTTTTTGTTAACAATAGTGTCGGGAGGTGTTGAAGATGCCTGAGAATATTGTTAACTTGAAAAAAGGCGGAGATAATATCAAAAACGGATATATGAAAGCCGCTCTTTCGGTTGCGGTTACGGCCAGCGTTGCAGGTATCGTTTCACTTTGCGCTGAGATGGCGGCTTATGCGATAGGCGCAGGTGACGGTAATACGCTGTATGCATTCATTTGTCTGGTATTTGCGGTGGTTTCGCTTTTGGTCGTTACGCCGCTTGTTTACGGAATGAAAAGGCAGATGTTTTTCTCACTTCAGGGCATTGACACCGAAATATTTGAGATGTTTTACCTTTTCGGCACGAGGCGTTATTTTAAGTATATTCTGATTAAAACTATTGTTTATATGAGAGCTGTTCTCTCAGGTGCCTTGTTTTATTTGGGCGCCGAAAGCTGTTTTGTTATAATAAAAGCGGATTACTTTGAAACAGATACTCAGACCGAAGCCTTGCTTAAGATTGTCGGCATAGTCTGTGTATTGGTCGGTGCGTCGCTTTCAGTTTATTCGATCGTCAAGGCTTTCATGTGCGACTATATTTTTACGTACGACTGCGATTGCGGCATTTTTAAGACATTGGCTGTTTCATCAAAGCTGATGAAGGGCAAAAAAATGTCGCTTATCACCCTTGTTTTAAAACTCAGCCCATTATATACGGCCTGCCTGACGCTGGTTGCGATACCGTTTGTTGTTCCGCTTGTGCAAAGGAAAACGGCAGAATTTGCGATGAAGGTAAAAGGAGATTTAGTATGAACATTGTTCTGATAGGTATGCCTGCGTGCGGCAAAAGCACCGCAGGTGTCGTTCTGGCAAAGCGGCTGGGACTTGGCTTTATTGATGCAGACCTTGTAATTCAGGCCCAGAGCGGTATGCTGCTGCAGGGGATAATAGACACAAAGGGAATCGACGCGTTTTTCACGGCGGAGGAAAAAGCGCTGACCTCTATCGAATGTGACCGCTGTGTCGTCGCGACGGGCGGAAGTGCGGTTTACTCGGAGCGCGGTATGAGCCACCTAAAGAAAAGCGCGGTGCTGGTGTACATAAAGCTGAGTCTTAACGAAATAGAAAAGCGGCTGACCAATCTGAGCGCGAGAGGCGTTGCAGGTGCCGCTGACAAGACGCTGGGTCAGCTTTACGATGAACGCGTGCCTCTGTATGAAAAATATGCAGACGCCGTTGTTGATGCTGACGGACTCAGCATCGAGCAGGTTATCAAAGAAATAACGAGCATAGTCAGTCACAAGATGTAAAAAAAGTGTTTGCTGTACAACACAGCAAACACTTTTTTAATTAGTCTTTACAGAGGTCAAACTCAACGATGGCTTTGAACAAGTCGCCGTCTACGACGATGTCAAAAGCTCCACCTTGCAGGGTGACAAGGCTTCTCGATATCGAAAGGCCGAGTCCGCTGCCCTCGGTATTCCGTGATTTGTCGCCTCTGACGAATCTTTCCATCAGCTCGTCGCCGGAAATGTTAAGCTGTGCTCCCGAAATATTTTTAAAGCACACCTGCACCTTGCCTGAAGTAACCTTTGAGGATATATACACTCTTGTACCCGATAGGGCATACTTGCAGATATTGTTTATGAGGTTGTCGAACACACGCCACATAAGGTTGCCGTCCGCCAGTATTACAGGTGACGACTCATCTTCGCTCAGCACCACTTCAAGATCGTTTTCCTTAAGCTTTTGTTCATACTCGCTCACCGCCTGAACAAGCAAAACGTTTACGTCGGCGGGCGCAAGGTTGACCTTTATATTGCCGGTCGATGCCTTTGATGCATCTACCAAATCGGTAACAAGCT
Source organism: uncultured Eubacteriales bacterium (assembly GCA_964471735.1). GTDB lineage: Bacteria > Bacillota > Clostridia > Oscillospirales > Acutalibacteraceae > RGIG2206. Next base: position 4,192 of record CAYYGY010000036.1, on the reverse strand, counting down.
TTTTCAGGCGCGCAGACTGCCTATCGAGAACGTCGATATACTCTTTGCATTTTTCAGATTCTATCGGTTCGCTTTTCAGCAGGTCAACGTAACTTATTATTGATGTAAGCGGTGTTTTTATGTCGTGCGAAACATTGGTTATGAGCTCGGCCTTCATTCGCTCGCTTTTAAGCTGCTGCTCAGCCGCCTTGCGTATGCAGGCCCGCATAGAATTAAGCTGTTCGCCGTGCTGTTTGAACGGGCCGAACATATACCTTAGATCTACCTGATAGTCAAGATTGCCTGAAGCGATTTCCTCGGCACCCTTTTGCAGATTGCGCATCACCGTTACAATGTATACAACACCTGAAAGCAGCATTATTTTTTCAAACACAAGCAGCACTATACCAAAAAAGCTGTCGAAAGCCAGTGCTGTCAGCAAAACTTCGACAAACAGCACTGCCGCTGCCGCAAGGGCGGCCTGCCAATACAGAGGCAGGCATTTTACCGCAGTTTTGGCAGTTTTCAAAAGCCACCCCGCAAGCCGTTTTAATAATTTAAGCAGTTTAAACACAACCGTGTTGCTGAAAAGTGTCTTCGCCTTGATTCGAGCTGAAAACGTGAGAACAACATACAATACGATTGCCGCAAGCGCCGCAAGCACAGGCAAAACCAACACAGCGTACACTGTATTGTAAATACTGCTTATGTTATTCAGCAGTATATCCAGTGCGCCTATACCAAGCACACCCAGTAAACCGCATATAAGCAACGTCAGGTCAAACGGCACGTTATCGAGCCACGTAAGATGAATACCGTCGGTTCCGTTTTTATGTCCCGCGCAAAAAACGAGCAGTATGATGCAGATCAGTCCGGTAACAGTGCAGACAGGGAACATAAATTTCATATGCTGTGCCCAGTTGGTAACCTCTTTCGCCAGCAAAATTTTGTCACGTATAACATCGTCGGCTTTAAGGTCGGCGGAGAGGTACACGTACGCCACTGCTTCATGGTACTCTGCCTCATAATACTCATACTCTATGACAACACCGCCATCAGCACTGTCGTACGAAGTAAGGCCTAAAATGACCACGTTTTCAAGACTTTCTAAATAGTCGTTTATCGTCTCTTCACTCTGAAGGTATGCGACGCCGTGCTTATCTTCGCCTTTTCTTATATTAACAGAGAATCCATATTTATCTTTATAAAGGTACTCGTCAACAGTGTAATTTTCAAGCACCATCAGGTCGCCCTCATAAATGGTGAACGCCAGATTGCTGGATGCTTCTTCAAACATTGTTCTGTAATATTCAGCATCCGCCTTGTCGTTTTCAAGCACTGCCTGATAGTACCACTGCACATCGCCAATTCTGTCCGATACGGCGGAGTTGTAAATTTCCTCCGATAAATCGTCGCTGTATGCAGAGAGCACGCACACTGTACCGGAAAACACTGCGACAGCAACGCTTATAACTGTCAGTAAAAACAGCACCGTTCTGAATGCAAGGTTATACAGCACTTTTTTCATTGGTTTCCACCCTCCATTTTATAGCCTTTTCCCCACACCACCTTGAGATATCTGGGCACGGCAGGGTCTATCTCAATTTTTTCTCTCAGATGTCTGATATGCACGGCAACAGTGTTTTCTGCTCCGAAAGGGTCGCCGTTCCAGACCAGTTTATATATTTCTTTAGGAGAAAACACCTTGTTTGGTGATGACATAAACAGTTTTAAGATATCGTACTCAGTCGGGGTGAGCTGTACTTCGTCGCCGTCGACAGTCACCCGCTTTGAGTCGTCGTCAAGCTCGATACCGCCTATTTTCAGCAAATGGTTTCTTATGCTTGAACCGCCCAGATTCATATACCGTCTGAGCTGTGATTTTACTCTGGCAAGCAACTCCACCGGATTGAAGGGTTTGGTCACATAATCATCTGCACCGACATTTAAGCCAAGCACCTTATCGGTATCCTCGCTTTTTGCTGTCAGCAGTATAACGGGCACGTTTGACATCTCTCTTAATTTGAGCATTGCACTTATTCCGTCGAGTTTCGGCATCATTATGTCCATAAGGACAAGGTGTACGTCTTCCCTTTGCACTGTTTCGATAGCCTGACTGCCGTCAAATGCCTCAAACACATTATAGCCGTCTGATGTCAGGTATATCTTCAGCGCATTTACTATATCCCTTTCGTCATCACAGACGAGTATGTTATACACTTGCACATCACCTCTGTTGTAGTAATAATACTATATTTAAACCTAAGAAACAACGAGGGAAATATTTAAGATTTTATTAATAAACAACGGGCACTCAATTGGCGTCCGTCGCTCAACAAGCTTTATTGTTGTTTTTTGGTCCATAACCCTGCTTTCAAATTGACATGTTTTGCCTTTTGTGGTACAATATTCTACGAGGAGGCGTCGGTTATGAAACGCAAATTTACTTTTTTGATCGCCCTATTCACCCTATTGACCACAGTGTCATGCGCGCCGATGCTCTTATATGATGGCTCCGGCACATCAACCTCTCAGGAAACCGAAAGTGTTTCGTCTTTTCAATATCCTGAAATACAGAATGTACCAAGCGTAAAATTGCCTGTATCATCCTCTTCAGGAAACAGAAGCGCTTTCAATTCAAGAGATATAAAAAAGCTTAGTTTTTCCGACCCTGTAAACGGCAGAACGCTTGTATATACGCTTATTATGCCTGATGATTATGATGAAAGCAAACAGTATCCTGTTGTTTTCTACCTTCACGGTGCAGGCGAAATGGGCAATGACAACCAAACGCATCTTGGCAACATGGTCTACGATCTATATACATATAACGAGAAAATATTAAGCAGTGCGTTTATGCTGTGTCCGCAATGCCCCTCAGGCGGCTGGTGGAGCCTTGATACAGTTAACGGTGTGCCTCAGGGAGATCTGGGCAGTGCTTTAAGGATACTCTCCCTTGTCACCGAAAATTATTCGTGCGATGAAGACCGAATCTATGTTATGGGACTTTCAATGGGCGGTTACGCCACCTGGACCTTGCTTCAGGAGTACGGGGATATGTTTGCGGCAGGCGTTCCGATATGCGGTTGGGGCGATATATCGTACAGCTATAAGCTTAAGGATATTCCTATATGGATATATCACGGTACGGCCGACACGACAGTTGATTTCAACCGTTCAAAAGAAATGTATGATGCTATTATATCAGCAGGCGGAACCAAAGTGCATTTTACAGAGCTGCCCGGTGTTGAACACAATGCGTGGGATTACGCTGAATTCGACTCTCAAATGATAAAATGGCTTTTCAGTCAAAATCTTGCAGACCGCAGAAATTAACAAGAGTTTACATAAAAACGCATCGGATACAACTGTGTCCGATGCGTTTTTGTATGATAGAGTTTAATATTAACAAGCAATTATTTCAGCAGAGAATTTACGTTTTTTATGCCTATTCCCAAAGGAATGTCCTTTATGCCCTTCAACTCAAAAAGCTCAGCAGGCGTAACGAGCTTATATCCCCGCTCTTTAAGTTCGGGAAAAATTATATCGAGGGCATCGCACGTGTTCGGATTTACATGCAGCGTTGCTATGGCACCATCACGTACAGATCCCAATACTGCCTTTGCTATATCCTGCGGACTGACAGCCTGATTCCAATCGCTTCCTCCGTTAATACCCTGATCCAAAAGGGGCAGATTCAGCTCTCTTGTTACCTTGAGTACGTCATCGTTGAAAGTAAGGAAAGGCAAGCGCGCCATTGTAATTGTATAGTTCAAGCGCTTTTGCACTTCGTTGATCGGTGTGACCAGCTCCGCCCTTATTTCATCTATGGTTTCTAAATGTTCAAGATGAGCGTGGGTCTGCGAATGGCAAACCAACTGAAATCCCCTGTCAACAGCATACCGCAACATCGCTTCGGTGTTGTCGTTAATATTTTCGCCAACGATTGCAAAGCCTGCTTTCCACCCGTATTCGGTGAATTTATCGATCATCTCGTACATTGGCGAACGCGGACCGTCGTCAAATGCAATTGCCAGATATTTAGTATCCATAACAACAACTCCTATGTTCATTTTTTTGATTATATCAAACATCATTACTCTTGTCAATGACACCAAAAGCGTGTGCGGCGGCTTAATCATTAAACAGAATAAATCCTATTGTATTTGTGGCAAAATTCGCAAACATATGTATAAGCCACGAAAGATAAATG
>CAYYGY010000035.1:5839-7273 GCA_964471735.1 uncultured Eubacteriales bacterium | reverse complement strand
ATATGGCCGCCGTTACCGCTACCGGCGGTGATGTTATTATCAATAATGTTATACCAAAGCACTTGGAGTCCATCACCTCTAAGTTGGTTGAGATGGGTGCAGTTGTTGACGACCTTGATGATGCCATCCGTATTCGCAGCACAGGGAAAATCAACCGTTGCAACGTTACGACTCAGCCTCATCCCGGATTTCCCACCGATATGCAGCCTCAGGCGGTTGCTGTTTTGGCCAGAGGAAGCGGAACCAGCATCGTGACCGAGAGTGTTTGGGACAACCGTTTCCGTTACGTTGACCAGCTTACGCTCATGGGTGCTCAGATTCAGGTTGACGGCAAAATAGCAATTATTGAGGGCGTAGAAGAGCTTACACCTGCCAGAGTCACGGCGACAGACCTTAGGGCGGGTGCCGCGATGCTGATCGCCGCGCTTGTTGCAAACGGCACAACAGAGATTGAGGATATCCACCATATAGAGCGAGGTTATGAGGCCATAACGGACAAGCTTAATTCTCTTGGTGCCGATATAAAGAAGGTTGTATACAACGAGCCTGTGACCAAGTTAAACGCACAATAAAAATCGACAAGAGGCTATCCTGCGGACGGCCTCTTGTTTTTAAAGAAGGTAAAAATATGGCAATCATTTGTCCGCTTTTCAGCGGAAGCGGCGGAAACGCCACTTACATAGGCTACGACGGGTCAGGAATACTGATTGATGCAGGCGTGAGTGCAAAAAGACTTCGTGACGGGCTGAAAAGCGCCGGTATTGATGTGGCATCTGTCAGGGCGATTTTCATCACGCACGAGCATATCGACCACATCAAAGGCCTGCGCGTTTTTTGCAAAAGCACGCATATTCCTGTGTTTTGCTCTGAGCTGACTAAAAGCGCTATTATTGGCCACTCAGCGATAGAGCCACAGGACGTTATAACAGATTTTGAAAATGAAGTTGAATTTTCAGGTTTCAAGGTAAGCCGTTTCAACACTTCGCACGACTGCTTAGGCAGCAGTGGATACACTGTGACGACCCCTGACAACAAAAAAATTGCCGTCTGCACCGACTTGGGCTTTGTTTCCGAAGAAGTCAAGGCCGCACTTATCGGCTGCGACTTGGTGATGGTCGAGTCGAATCACGATATTGCTATGCTCAAAAACGGTCCCTATCCCCCAGAACTTAAGATGCGCATATTATCGGACAAGGGACACCTTTCAAACCATGCGTGCTCTGAACTGATAACAGAGCTTGCCAAATCCGGCACCAATAAATTCATACTTGCGCACATAAGCAAGGACAACAACACACCTGAAAGAGCAATAGACAGCGCTGTTGTAAGCATGTCGCTTTGCGGATATGAAATAAATATAGATTACACGATTGATGCGGCAAGCCCGTCATCAAGCAAGATCACGGTGGTGTAAATGTTAAAAATAAACATAAT
>CAYYGY010000035.1:0-5829 GCA_964471735.1 uncultured Eubacteriales bacterium | reverse complement strand
ATAGAACCAGCAAGATATCTCTGAACAGATTAAAAGTTAAAGAAGATGTGGTGCATATATACAATTGAGTATTACTCAGCCATGAAAAGAGGCCACTGAAATTATGAAATTATGCCAGTAATAATCACAAGGATGGACCTTGAAGGAATATAGTCTAGGTGAACTCAGCCAGACAGAGAAAGAAAAAAGCATATGATATCCTTTCTAGGCAAAATAAAAGAAAGATACCTTACCGATGCTTGCAACGAATACACAAAAAGGCTTGGTGCTTTTTGTAACGTAAGCGTCACCGAAATAAGCGAACACAGGTGCGCCGACAATCCTTCTGCCGCCGATATCGACTGTGTACTGAAAAGCGAGGGCAAAAAGATACTTTCCGCCATACCTGAAAACGCAGAAGTTATAGCAATGTGCATTGAGGGTAATATGTGTTCTTCGACCGAGTTAGCATCGAAAATTGAAAAGATCGCTATCAGCGGCAAAAGCTGTATCTGCTTTGTAATCGGCGGCTCGTGGGGGCTTGATGACAGCGTAAAACAACGCGCGGATTTCAAGCTGTCAATTTCGCCTATGACCTTCCCCCATATGTTGGCGAGAGTTATGCTTCTTGAGCAGATTTACAGGGCATTTTCTATCAACAAAGGAACCAAATATCACAAATAGCAACTGTTGTGTATCAAAAAATACATTTTTTCAAAAACAATATCATTTATCTTCTAAAAACGACCTATTTTTTATATATTTTAAGTAGACAATTTGCATTGTATCTGCTATAATATATCGGGTGTGCATACTGTCTTTCAAGACAGTTTAACAGACACAAAAACATAGGGCGTTTTTATTTTTATGTTCGAGTGTCAATTTTTTCACAAAACAGGTCACAACAGCACCTCAGTGACCGGAAAGGCATGATAGTATGAAGAAAAAGAACAGTTCCGTACCCTTTAGCGGCACTCCTGAGCAGAAAGAACAGCTCCTTAAAGTGATTGACGAGCTTCGTGATCAAAAGGGCTGCCTTATGCCTATCATGCAGTCCGCACAGGATATCTACGGTTATCTCCCGTTGGAAGTCCAGAGCGTGATTGCACAGGAGCTTGGTATTTCTGTTGAGGAAGTTTATGGTGTTTCCACCTTCTACTCACAGTTTAACCTCTCTCCTCAGGGCAAGTACAAGATCAGCGTTTGCCTCGGTACCGCCTGCTACGTTAAGGGTTCACAGGAGGTCCTCGACAAGATTGAAGAGATCATCGGAATAAGCGCCGGTGAATGCACTTCAGATGCAAAATTTTCAATTGAAGCTTGCCGCTGCATAGGCGCTTGCGGCTTGGCTCCGGTTTTCACAGTCAACGACGAAGTTTACGGCCGTTTGACCGCTGATGATGTACCGGCTATTCTTGCAAAATATTAATAACGATTTTATCGTAAAGGGAAATCAGGATTATGAAGATTTGCACCATACAAGAATTACTGGACGCCGAAATACTATGCTGTGAAGAAAATCTGGGCAAGCATGTCTATTCCGCTTGCGGAAGCGATATGATGAGCGATGTGCTCGCTTATGTTAAAGATCAGGCCGTGCTTTTGACAGGTCTTGTCAACCCTCAGGTTGTCAGAACCGCACAGATGATGGACATGATCTGCATAGTATTCGTTCGTTCCAAACTTCCTAGCGAAGAGATGATAAATCTTGCCAAGGATGCAGGTATCGTCATGATGGCAACGAAAAAGCGTATGTACGAGGCCTGCGGCAAACTTTATAAAAGCGGTCTGGTCGGAAACGGTGAACACAATGAATGATGAGCTTAGATTCAGATACAGTGTTGACGGCGATGACTTTACTTCTGCCGGTCAGGCGTCTGTGCAGGTTAAGAAAAATCTAAGACAGCTGGGCGTTTCGCCCGATATCATCAGGCGCGTTTCTATTGCCATGTATGAGGGTGAGATAAACATGGTCATTCATGCAGGCGGCGGTGATGCTGAGGTCATCATCTATGAGGATAAGATCAAAATTATCCTTACCGACTCAGGCCCCGGTATCGCCGACATTGACCTTGCAATGCAAGAGGGTTATTCTACTGCGCCCGACAGCGTTCGCTCTCTGGGTTTTGGTGCCGGCATGGGGCTGCCCAACATGAAAAGATATACCGACTCAATGAAAATTGATTCAGTTGTAAATGAAGGCACCAGAATTGAGATGACTGTTAACCTTTGATTTCTCAAGCTACTGATTGGAGGTGGCTAATGTGGAAAACTATATGCACTCTGTTACGCTTGATGTAAAAAAGTGCACAGGTTGTACCTTATGTATAAAGCATTGCCCCACTGAAGCCATTCGTGTTCGTGACGGACACGCTCAGATAAATTCCAACCGCTGTATTGACTGCGGTGAATGTATCAGAATCTGTCATCACAAGGCGAAGAAGGCCAATTACAGTAAGTTAGATAAAATTTTTGATTACAAATGGAAGATCGCCCTCCCCGCCCCCGCTGTTTACGGACAGTTTGACGGGCTTGAGGACATTGATTTCGTGCTTCAGGGCTTACTTGACATCGGATTTGACGATGTGTACGAGGTTGCGCAGGCTGCTGAGTTGGTTTCAGCTTACACCAGACGCTATATGCGGATCGAAGAAATACCGAAACCCGCAATCAGTTCCGCCTGCCCCGTAATAACAAGGCTGATATCGCTGAGGTTTCCCTCGCTTGCAGGAAACATAATCCCTATGCTTCCACCTATGGAAATTGCCGCGATACAGGCCAGAAAGCGGGCTAAGCAGCTTCACCCCGAACTTAGTGATGAGGATATCGGTGTTTGCTTTATTTCGCCCTGTCCTGCCAAGGTCAGTTATGTTAACAACGGCTTTGGCAACTACAAGAGCAATGTTGACCTTGTCGTGTCAATAAGCGACGTATATTTTAAACTCATCGACGTTATGAGAAAGGATAAGGCGCCGCAATCTCTGTCTAAGTCAGGAATGGTGGGTATCAGTTGGGCTGAATCCGGCGGTGAGGCCACCGCTATATTCAACGAAAAATATCTTGCGGCTGACGGTATAGACAACGTAATTAACGTGCTTGATAAAATTGAAACAGGTGAATTTCCGTTTGTTGAATTTATTGAGCTTAACGCTTGCCCCGGCGGTTGTGTAGGCGGTGTTATGGCGGTCGAAAACCCCTTCATTGCCAAAGCAAGATTGCAAACCTTACGCAGATACCTTCCTGTCACGCAAAACTTCATTAAAGATGAAGATGAGCACAAACATATTCCCGATTACTACTTCTTCAATGAGCTGCCTAAATACCACCCGATAAGCAGACTTAGCGATAATATGGGCGAATCAATGCGCATGCTGTCGCAGATACAGTCGGTAAAAGACAGTTTGCCGGGTATAGATTGCGGTTCATGCGGTGCACCCTCTTGCCGTGCATTCGCCGAAGATGTGGTTAAGGGTCAGGCCGATATTCAGGACTGCATCATTAAATTTAAGCCCGAAATCCAAGATTATTTGAAGAACAGGTTGAATGGCAATGACGGTTGAAGAACTTAAAGATTCTTTGCAGTTGAAAACAATAGCTCTCCCCTCGCCCGACAGACAGATCAATGGTGCTTATTGCGGCGATTTGCTGAGTTGGGTAATGGGGCGTGCTCAGGAAAACAACGCATGGATAACAATAATGTCCAATATCAATACGGTTGCTGTCGCGGCGCTGGCTGATGTGTCGTGCATCATTGTCGCAGAGGACGTCAAGCTTGATGAGGACGTTGTTTCAACTGCTAATCAAAAGCATATCAACATTTTGTCGTCAAGCATGCCGATTTTTGAAACAGCGGTCGCTGTTTCAAAACTGATTTGAGTATGGGCAGATATTATTACGATTTTCATATTCATTCGTGTCTGTCACCTTGTGCCGACAACGATATGACGCCCAATAATATCGCCAATATGGCCACACTGGCAGGGTTGAACATCGTCGCTTTAACCGACCACAACACGTCTAAAAACTGTCCCGCTTTCTTTAAAGCGGCACGCAGAGCCGGTATCGTTCCTGTTGCAGGAATGGAACTGACTACTGCTGAGGAAATACACATCGTATGTTTGTTTGAGCATCTGGAAGACTGTATGAATTTTGATGAAGAAGTTTACAGCCGCCGTACAATGCTTAAAAACAAGGTGGAGATTTTCGGGGAACAGCTTTTGACGGACGAAAATGACTGTATTATCGGTAATGACGATTATCTCTTGCCTATCGCCACCTCGATATCTCTGGATGAGGTGCCGGACTTGGTGAATAAGCACAACGGTATTTGCTATCCTGCACATATTGACAGGACATCAAACGGTATTATTTCAGTGCTTGGCACCATTCCCGAAACGCCTGAATTCAGGCTTGCCGAATTCTATGATATCAGCAAGTTGGATAGGTACAGGTCTGATTATCCTATGCTCAACGATTTTAAGATACTCGCCGGCTCCGACGCCCACTACTTATGGGATATAAAGGATAAAGACGATTACTTTGAGCTTGAAGACGAGCCGTACAGCAGTAACCTAATACGGCACCGGCTTTTTGAAAAGCTGAAAGGATAAAGGAATGAAAGAATTATCCCTGAATATTCTTGATATTGCCATGAACTCTGTCAGAGCTGAGGCAACGGCTATTGAGATAAGCATTGTTGAAACGGATGAAACGCTGAAGCTGACCATCAGTGACAACGGCACAGGAATGACTGACGAAGTGCTTAACTCAGTAACCGACCCGTTTTGCACAACACGTAAAACGCGCAAAATAGGGCTTGGTATTCCCCTGCTGAAACTGGCCGCAGAGCAAACAGGCGGTTTTCTTGAAATCCGGTCACAGCACATAAGCAACAGTCCCACACAACACGGAACTGTTACATCGGCGTTGTTCTTTAAACGTCACATTGATTTTACTCCGCTTGGAGATATAGCCTCTACCGTCACCACCCTGATACAAGGCTCTCCTGATATTGATTTTCGCTTTTGTCATAAAACTGACAACGGAGAAGTCGAACTTGACACAGCTCAAATCAGGCAAGTGCTGGGCGAGGAAATACCCCTTGACAGTTTTGAGGTTATTAAATGGATTGGAGATTCTCTTAAGGAGCAATACTCCGAACTAATTAAATAAACAAATACATTGAAAGGATAGATTGCAATGAAATCATTAGCTGAACTCACAGCAATCCGTGAAAAAATGAAGGATAAGATTGTTCTTCGTGAAGGCTCAAACGATATTCGTGTCGTTGTCGGTATGGCAACCTGCGGTATCGCAGCCGGCGCAAGACCGGTGCTCAACGCATTTGTTGAGGCTGTTGAAACAGAGGGACTTGCTCAAAAGGTCACTGTCACTCAGACAGGCTGCATCGGCTTTTGCCAGTATGAGCCGGTTGTTGAAGTTTTTGAAGCCGGCAAGGACAAGGTCACCTATGTTAAGATGACAGAAGATAAGGTACAGCGCGTTGTTGCTGAGCACCTTAAGGGCGGAAATGTCGTTGCAGAGTACACCATTAACAATAACTAATAAGGAGGAAGATAAAAAATGATTCGTTCACACGTACTTATTTGCGGCGGTACAGGTTGTACCTCTTCAGGCAGCAAAGTCCTGCAAAATGCCTTTGCTGATGAGCTGTCTGGCTATGATCTGTTGAATGGCGCTTATGGGGCGGATGAAGATGCGGAACTTTATCTGACTATTGATGCCCGCTACAATTACGAGGCCTATCAGGCGTTGAACGGACACTCCGGAACTGTAGCGGTGTATAATTATCAAACAGGAGAAATTCTGTGCATGGTTTCCGCGCCCAGT
>CAYYGY010000034.1:0-7287 GCA_964471735.1 uncultured Eubacteriales bacterium | reverse complement strand
ACCGGCACCAACACCTGCTACATCGAGCAGTGCAAGAATATCGGCAAGCTGGCTGACAGAAACACCGGCTCGATGGCTGTCAACATCGAAACCGGCGGTTTTGACGGGTTCCCCAGAGGAGAGATCGACCTGCGCTTTGACTTAACTACTGCCAACTGCGGCGATCACATCTTTGAAAAAATGATTTCGGGCGCCTATCAGGGCTCGCTGATTTATATGACGCTCAGGCAGGCGGCTGACGACGGCCTGTTTTCTGACAAAACGGCAGAGAATATCCGTTCTCTGGGCGACCTTTCGATGCGCCAGATAGACGAGTTTTGCGAAAACCCCGACGGTGACGGAGATATCGCCGCGCTTATTTGTGACGAGGACGACCGCACCACCGTGTTTGAGATAATCGACGCCGCTTTTGAGCGTTCAGCAAAGACTGTGTGCGTCAATCTGGGCGCGGTTATGGTCAAAACGGGTTGCGGCAAAAACAGCGGCAAGCCCATCTGTATTTCGGCCGAAGGTACGACTTTCTACAAGTCGGTGCTTTTCAGGCCCAAGCTTGACCGCTATGTTGCCGACTTCATTAATGCACAGCTGGGACTCTACTGCGAGTTTGTCAGCACCGAGGATTCCACTTTGGTCGGAAGTGCGGTTGCAGGCCTTCTGAATTAGCTTTATCTGCGCCACCTGTTTTTAAACAGGCGGCGCATTTTTAAAATGGTTTTATTTTGCTGTTGACAATGTCACATTGCTGTGCTAAACTCAACACAAATAAAAAATGAAACATAAAGCTGAGGTGTCTGTTATGACATTCAAACAGTCTGAAACGAACATAAAAACGGCTCCCACTGTTGCGAACGTTGGGAGCGAAAAGCTGATACCGGAGCAGGATGTCGAACAGCTTGAAAACGATCTTATTAAGCTGTACGACGCCGGAAAATGCCGTAACCCGCTTAAGACGATATTTCGTCTATACAGGCGCTATTACGGAAAGCTCTTGTTATCAGCTTTATTTTGTATAATAAAGACCAGTCCTCTTTTGTTTACGCCCATTGCAACGGCAAATATAATAGACGTAATGACAACGAAGCCGGACAACGCGGCCCTTGTGATAGCCGCCAATGCGGCTGTTGCCGTTGTTTTGCTTTCGCTTAACATACCGTTTCATATGATGTATGCAAATCGCATCAGTTACTCTACCCCAACGTTATAATTCTCGACGAGGCGACTTCAGCGCTCGACACCGTTTCCGAAAGCCATATTCAAGCTGCCATACATAACCTCTGCAAAGGCCGTACGACCCTGATAGTTGCGCACAGGCTGTCCACCGTAAAGGACGCAGACAAAATCGCCGTGCTGAAAAACGGCAGATGCGTTGAGTTTGGAACATATGACGAGCTGATGGCGCTAAACGGTGAGTTTGCTAATTTCAGAAATCTTCAGGTGTAGTTTGCAAAAGCTGCCCATTGTGGTGCTGTACTCGGCTGATTCTACTGTGGGTAGAGGCCGATTCTACTGCTGATTTACGGCCGTTTTATCAGTATAGTAAAACGTTTCTTCAGTAGGTTGATTATATATTTCAAAACACATATAATATCGTTATCAAACCTCAAGGAGAAACATATGAAAAGAACTAAGCTTGCAGACAGAGCCTTGCCCATATACACAAAAGGCGAGGAAGTATTCAATATGGTAACCCACATCGTGGGCGGTGCGTTCGGCATCGTCGCACTTGTGTCCTGCATTTTAGTGTCGGCGTTCAAGGGCGACCCTTGGGCGGTGGTGACAAGCGCAATATACGGCGGTGCGATGGTAGTGCTGTACACGATGTCAAGCGTATATCACGGACTGAGAACCAACATTTCAAAAAAGGTTATGCAAATAATAGACCACTGCACCATCTATCTGCTGATAGCGGGAACATACACGCCTATTCTGCTCTGCTCGATACGATTGGTGTCGCCCGTTACCGCGTGGGTGATATTCGGGGTGGTCTGGGGCTGTACAGCCCTCGCCGCCACGCTGACCGCTATCGACCTGAAAAAGTACAAGACCTTTTCAATGATATGCTATATCGCGATGGGCTGGTGCATCGTGTTTGACCTGCCCTCGGTCATCGAGGCAGTTTCGCCCGCAGGCTTTTGGTACTTGTTGGCAGGCGGCATCGCCTACACAGTGGGTGCCGTTCTCTATGGACTTGGCAAAAAGATGAAGTATATGCACTCTGTTTTTCATATGTTCACTGTGTTAGGAAGTGTTTTGCAATATATCTGTATTATCAAATACGTGCTGTAAAAAATCGAGCCGTCTCGAAAAGAGACGGCTCGATTTTTGTTTTAAGCAAGACAACCCCCGACTGTGTCGACAGGGTGAAAAAAGGTTCCCGTAAAGGCCCCTTGCCTAAAGGGGCCGGCAAACGCAAAGCGTTTGACTGAGGGATTGTATTCTTTCTACTGGTTTTTGTTTGCGCTAATGCCGCGCAGGCACCTTCTTTCTCGCGTGAGAAAGAAGGCAAAGACCGTCGGGTAAAACCTTTCGATCGGTTTTCCCCGAACCCCTTTCTAAACGACCAAAGGGTCAGCGACCCTTTGGAATCCTTTCCGGCAAGTGTCAGAATAAAAAACCACCGTCTATCCAATGGATATCTACTGCTATTTGCCGCCGCAACGAAGGCTCCTTTACATAAAGAGGGCAGTAAAGCGAGAGGTTGGGACTAAACCGCGTTTTGAAGCAGGCAGGTCGATATTATATAAACGATATAGACCAGTATCAGCATAATACCCTGCCAGCGGTAGAACTTCTTTGTTATTATCGGCGGCAATACCGCTATAAGGCCGACCGCCAGACAAACAGGCAGATCAAGTCCCGCCGACAAAAACGAGGTCCACGCAGCGGCATATTCAGGCAGATCTACCGTAAGCCTGCCACCTGAAATGAACGAGCACACGGGCAGTATCAGCGTCAGGTCGAAAACATTTGCGCCGATTATATTGCCGACCGAAAGCGAAGACTGCTTTTTTGCGATAGCCGTTACGGTAGTTACAAGCTCAGGCAGTGATGTTCCTATCGCGACCAGCGTGATTGCGATTATATTCTCAGGTATGCCGCTTTTTTCTGCGATAAGCGTGCCGTAATCTACCAGCATATCGGCTCCAAGAACGATGCCCACCGCGCCAAGGATAAACTTTGCGATGTTTATGAAGACCACTTTGCCCGTCGGGCGCGGGCCGCTCAGCTCAATCGCCGCCTCTTCTCTCTCGGCAATGGCGGTAGAGATGTTCCTCGTCATAAAAACGGCAAACACAGCAAGCAATATCAGGCTTGCGGTTATACCGATTGAGCCTGTCGGTGCGGCAATGCACAAAACAAGCGCGGCCAAAATCATCATCAGCGCCTGAGGCGCAAACTGTCTGCGCTTTATATCGGCAGGCATACATACAAGAGAGATGCCCATAATAAGTCCGATATTGGCGGTCACTGAACCGACAGCGTTGCCGATAGCGATCTCAAGCCGGCCGTCAACAGTAGCGAACGCAGATGTCAAAAGCTCAGGCAGTGTGGTTGCAAAACTGACGACCGTTGCGCCAATTATAAACTTGGGGATACCCGAAACCTCTGCCAGCCAGGAAGCGGCGTCAACAAAAAGGTCGCCTCCCTTGACAATAAAGAAAACACCGACAGCAAACATTATAAGTATGCCTACGATGTTTTCGTTAAAAAAACTCAGTATCTGTTCCATGTGCCTTGCTCCGTTCCGTGTCATTCATTATATTTTATGACCGAAAAAGCACTATCATTCAGCATTTTGCTCTGCTGAGGACGAAAGCGTGAAAACATTAACCAAAATGTATACAGCAAAGCCTGCATATGAAAAATCAGGCACCGAAGAGCCATGAATCTCAACCTCCATAACGAGCGCCATCAGCACAGGCACGACCTCAATCACGCAAAACAGCGCCGCCGCTAAGCCTGAGCCGTAAAAATCGGCAGGAAGGCGCTCTATCTCCAGACCGTGTATCACCTTTGCGTCTGCCGTGAAGAACAGCAACAGCATACACATAGTAAAGGTGTTAAACACAGAGTCGGCAACTGTAATTTCGGAAATATAACCGGTAAAGCTGAGTATAAGCCTCAAAAGACAGTAAATAATTCCCGTCAACGACAGACTGGGGTGAAACGCGGTGCCGTTTTTAAGCGATACGGCGTTGAGAGCCATAACGCCTGCAAAAGCGACAGACAACAGCGCTAAGACTATGTCGCTCTTAGTCTGGGACTTCAATACAGTCGTGACTGCTGAAATGAACAAACCTGCCGCCGCGCACAGAGAGCCGATGGCCACAGGACGGGATTCTTTTGGTCGTTGGACCTTGTCCGGCACAGATAGCCTCATCATTATCATAAGCACGACAGCAAACGCAAGCGATACCACCGTTACAACCGTTCCGGCCTGCTCAAAGCCTTCATTGAAAAAGCCGGTGGCGGTGTCAATCATATAAAACCGCTGCAGAGTGCGTGCGACAAGGAGAGCGGCCATACCGATATAAAAAAGCGCAAAGGTCATTGAACGCTTCATTTAAAAGCCAACTCCTTATCTGTTATTAATAGGAATATAGGGCTGTCTTTCCCATACGGCCTTATATGCAGGGCGCATGATTTTTGAGGCGGTGGTGACCTCCTCTATTCTGTGAGCGCACCAGCCTGTTATTCTTGAAACAGCAAACAACGGGGTAAACAGCTCAGGCGGTATCTTCAGTGCAGTATACAAAAGTCCCGAATAGAGATCCACATTGGCGCACATTTTCTTCTCGATACCTTTTTGCTCGGCCAGAATCTGAGGTGTAAGCCTCTCAACAGCGTCTATAAGTTCAAAGCGCTTTGCAAGCTTATCTGTGGTGCAAATCTTACGCGCCATATCCTTTATTAAGACGGCTCTCGGATCGCTGATGGTATAGACGGCGTGGCCCATACCGTAAACCAGCCTCTGTCCGTCAAACGCCTCACCGCGCAATATTTTTTCAAGGTAAGCCTTGACCTCTGCGTCACTGCCCGTATTGGCAACATTATTTTCTATATCCTCTATCATTTCCAGCACCTTAATGTTGGCACCGCCGTGACGCGGGCCTTTAAGGGAACCTATCGACGCCGCAATGGTCGAGTAGGTGTCGGTACCCGTGCTTGAAAGCACGCGGGTGGTAAAGGTAGAGTTGTTTCCGCCGCCGTGATCCGCGTGAAGCATCATACAACGGTCGAGTATTATCGCCTCTTCTTTGGTGAATTTACGGTCGGGGCGAATGGAGGAAAGTATGGTTTCGGCCAGTGAATGTGACGGATCAAGCGGGTGCAGAACCATGCTCTTTCCGTCAAAGTGGCGGCGTTTTACCTGATAGGCGTAGCTCATGATAACAGGCAAACGGGCTATCAGCTCAATCGACTGACGAAGTATGTTCTCAAGCGAAGTGTCATCAGGATTTTCGTCATATGAATACAATGCCAGCACAGAACGGGCAAGCTTATTCATTATATTTCTTGACGGCGCCTTGATTATCATATCCTCTGCAAAGTAAGTCGGCAGCTCTCTGGCAGAGCCGAGCACGCCTCTGAACCATTCAAGCTTTCTTTCATCAGGCAGGCTGCCGAACAGCAACAGCCAGACGACCTCCTCATATCCGAATCGGTTTTCGTTGTTGCAGCCTTCAATGATATCACTGACATCAATACCTCTGTAATTAAGGCAGCCTTCAACAGGGACACGCTCACCGTCGTCGATAACGTAACCTCTTACGTTGCACACCCTCGTAAGGCCTGCCATAACACCGGTGCCGTCCTCATTACGAAGTCCGCGCTTTACGTGGTACTTTACAAAGTCGCGTGGGTCTATATAGTTATATTTCTTGAATTCTTCGCATAAACTGGACAAGACGTCATATGAAATATCCATTTTAAACTCCTTTCTCCAATATGGATCAACTCAAATCATGCTTACATTACTATAATAATTTTATATTGTACATCATCAACTCGTCTAAGTCAAGGAGGTCGTTCCTTATAATGGGTATAATCAGCGTTAAAAAAATATATGTTGCCTTGTCCGCAGTGTTTCTGGCTGTCGCATCTCTGTTGCCGTGTATTGCGCTTGGCACCGACTCAACAAACAGCAATATCGGCACGGTGTCTACCGCTTCGAGTCCGAGCGGTGAATATTTTAAGGTCTATCTTACAGAAGAGGACAAAATTGAAAAAATGTCCTGCGAGGATTACATATTCGGCGTCGTCGCCGCCGAAATGGGCGGGGGCTATGAGCAGGAGGCGCTCAAGGCGCAGACTGTCGCCGCCTACACCTTTGCTCTTTACAGAAAGGCCGAGAATAAAAAAGAGGACTACGACATAACCGACGACCCCTCTGTCGATCAGGGCTATATTTCGCGCAAGGACGCAAAGGCAAAGTGGGGCGCGTATTACGACTCTTACTGCGAAAACATCGAGGCGGCGCTGTCCGCCTCGCTGGGATATGTGCTCACTGACTCTACCGGTAACCCTATCCTGTCAGCGTATCACGCTGTTTCGTCGGGCCGCACCGAATCCGCCGAGGTAATGTGGGGAGAAGATATAAGCTATCTTAAGCCCGTCGAGAGCGTCGGTGACCTGCTTTCGCCAAACTATCTGTCCGAGCGGACCTTCTCCGCCGAAGAGCTGGCCTCGCTCTTAAAGCCTGCGGTGGAACTGACGGGCGACGCCTCAGGCTGGCTGGGCGGCGTGACCTATTCCGACTCTTCAACCGTAACGGAAATAAAAATCGGCGGCGAAACTCTTACGGGAGAAAAAGTCCGCTCGCTTCTTAGTTTAAGAAGTGCCTGCTTTACACCCACGTACTCAGACGGCACCTTCACCTTTCAGGTAAAAGGCTACGGTCACTGTGTAGGAATGAGCCAGTACGGTGCAAACTACATGGCCAAATGCGGCGCCACCTTTATCGAAATACTCAGCCACTACTACTCCGACTGCAACATGACGAGAAACTGAGAAAAATTTTTAACACGACATATTGCGGTCTGATTTGGATTGCCGCGAAATCTTCAACAATTTGTAGACATCGGTGTTGAAAACTGTTCAAAAAGTAGAGTAATTGTGAAATTTTATGTTGACATAACCGCCTAAAATATTATATAATTTAACCTTGCAGGGTTGTATTTTCGATTCTGCCTGCACTTACCGTGCAGAGTAATTATGTTTTCGGTTTTACCCGAGATATAGAGATATCAAAGGAACGGAGGGGTTATAAATGTTAAGAACCTACCA
>CAYYGY010000033.1:0-7308 GCA_964471735.1 uncultured Eubacteriales bacterium | reverse complement strand
ACGAAAGATACAGGGGCTTTGAGCTGGCAATCACTCACCTGCCTAAATGCAAAATGGAAGTGATAGCAGAACGGCTATCTTATCCCGCAGCGGCTTTCTATTGCTACAGCATAGCTGAGGCAAGGAAAACGATAGACAACTACTGGAAGGAGCGCAAATATGCCAGATACTAAGCTGGGCAAACACGTCAAGGAAGCAAAACTCCCAAAAGCTGACAAGGCGTTAAAAGGCGCAATGGGGCGCGGCTTTGGCGAGAAGGATATATATTCTAAAGCCGCTCAGGCGCGTTTTATTGGAATAGAAGTAGGGACCTATTCAAACAGATTGGAAGATTTGGAGTTTTCCCGAAGTGAACTGCGCCACATATTTAAGGTCCTTGAGTTTACGGATGCCGAAATATTGGCGTGTATGAGGTAATAGCTATGAATGAACTGATTATCACAGTAATACTGCTTGGCGGTTTGGTCGCCCTGGTTGCGATCATAGACAACTGTAAGCCACTTTGGAAGTGGATTGAAAAACAGGACTGGTGGAAGGAGCTTGTAGGATGAGGGTTTTAGTTGCTTGTGAAGAGTCACAGGCTGTAACAATCGAATTTCGCAAACTTGGTTACGAAGCATATTCATGCGACATCATTGAATGCAGTGGTGGTCATCCTGAATGGCATATAAAAGATGATGTCCTTAAATACATAAACGGAGATCAAGCGTTATTTTGGACTTGTGACGGTGTTGGGCATATTACGCCAAAAAGGTGGGATATGATTATTGCCTTTCCACCTTGCACATATCTGACGAGCGCAGGGACACGGCATTTCTCACTCAAGATGAATCCTGAATGGAAAGTAAAGGAACGTGAGGCCAAAAGAAGTGAAGCGGCAAAGTTTTTTCTTGCTTTTGCCAACGCTGACTGTGACCACATTGCTATTGAAAATCCTGTTGGCTATATGAATACGAATTGGAGAAAGCCAGATCAAATAATTCATCCTTACTATTTTGCGGATTCTGAAGACGATGCGGAAAATTATGTGCAAAAGCGTACATGTTTGTGGTTGAAAAATCTTCCCAAATTAGAGCGTAAAACCGATTTGCCAAAACCTGCGCCAAAGTATTACTGCCAAGGCGAAAAGTGTAAAGGAAAGGCCATTGGATGGTGTGAGGGCATAAAAAATACCACTGGTGGACAAGCGGGAAGAGCAAAAGCCAGAAGCAAGACGTTCCCTGCCATAGCAAAAGCTATGGCGGAACAATGGGGCGCTGAACTACGGAAGGAGATAGTAGGATGAAAGTATTCAAAGGTACTGATAAAGATATGAAATGCCGTGATTTCCAGTATG
Source organism: uncultured Eubacteriales bacterium (assembly GCA_964471735.1). Lineage (GTDB taxonomy): Bacteria > Bacillota > Clostridia > Oscillospirales > Acutalibacteraceae > RGIG2206. The sequence goes on along the minus strand of CAYYGY010000033.1, from coordinate 5,972 downwards.
AACTCGGTAAGACGGTTAAGGATGATGGCGCTGTACGCTGCGGCGACAAGGGTTTTCACTCTTGTGAAGCTCCGCTGGATGTGCTGAGATACTATCCAATACGCGATGGCAACCGCTATTTTGTAGCAGAAGCTGACGGCGTGATAGATCACGCTGAGAACGAAGACAGCAAAATTGCCTCTTCTGAATTGACACTCAAAGCAGAAATCGGCATTAAGGATCTGATTAACGCTCATTTTGGGTTTACACGCAAGAAAGCTGAATCGGGCACAAAAGGCGGTGACTGGAGCAACCTTGCAGTCGGTGACTGGAGCAACCTTGCAGGCGGTGACAGTAGCAACCTTGCAGGCGGTGACAGTAGCAACCTTGCAGGCGGTGACTGGAGCAGCCTTGCAGGCGGTGTCAGTAGCAACCTTGCAGGCGGTGTCAGGAGCAACCTTGCAGGCGGTGTCAGTAGCAACCTTGCAGGCGGTGTCAGGAGCAGCCTTGCAGGCGGTTACAGGAGCAACCTTGCAGGCGGTGGTAGTAGCAACCTTGCAGGCGGTGACTGTAGCAGCCTTGCAGGCGGTGAGTGGAGCGCAATTAAGGGTGGCAAAAACAGCATTATCGCAGTCAGAAACGGCGAGAAAGTATCTGCTGGCATTGGATCAATAATCGCTTTTGGCATTTATGGCTATGTGGATGATGTCTATACGCTTATAGATGCCAAAATGATAGTAATTGACGGCGATAATTATAAACCTGATGTTTGGTACAAGCTTGAAAACGGTGAAATCGTCGAGGTGAAGTGATGCCGATCATGATTGGATATGTAGAGCCGCCGGTAGAACCAAGCGACGATTTTGAAGTCACTGCAGGTTGCGGATGTAATGTTTTTGATGGAGAGTTCTTGTTTTATGTATAAAACAAAACCATGTGCCCAGATCACTTTGGAAGCATCGTAAAAAAGATGTCTCTTACAGAAATAGCAGATCTGATGGGCATTGAATATAAGAAAGTACAGAGGTGAAAAATGCATCATAATTTTGGCGAAAAAACTACCGAGTATCATGCAAAACTCTGCAAGGAGATACCTGTATGGAAGTCTCCCAAATATGAAGAGGCTAAGAAAAAGGCTATCGAGATAATCGACAGCGGTAAATATGGCGTAACTGAGGCTGACTTTTGGATACTCATGAACGCCACCAAAACCGGGAAAATGGCTTATACAGGTTTGATTATCTCTCATAACGGCTGTCTCAAGATAAATGACAGTCTCGCAGATAAGTTTAATCCTGACTGCGTTTTCCATGACAAAGAAGGGTATAACGGCTCTCTGGTATTCCACTATTGCGATACAAATCAGGGCATATACGAAGTGGGAGAGGTCAGCAAAAGCAACTGTCAGAATGATTATCCCTATGCTATGGCATATAAACGGCTCTTTGACAGAGTTGTGCTTAAACTTTCAAAGCTTGCATACAGCGGCATTTATTCAGACAGCGAAAGTGACGAGTTCGCTCAACAGCTTAACGCCACAAACGAGCCTGAGAAACAGCAGAAAACCGTTGACGATGCAATAGCGATGATTAACGAAAAGTTACCATCATTGCATTGTGTTCGGTGCGGTAAAGAAATCCCCGAAGCAAAGCAGTGCAGGAAGAACAAGGTTGACGGCAAAATTTACTGTCTTGATTGCGTGAAGGAATTAACGAGTGAAAGTTGATGTCACTGCTGCAAGCTGGCATACGGATAGTGCTGGAGCGTGGGTGTCGCTAAAGGTTGCATCACCCGCTGCGGCTCAAAAGCTGTGCTCAGAAATCAAGTAAGACAAGACATATACGGCAGAAATCAAAGAGAGTCGCAAAAAGCGTAGTCTGAACGCAAACGACTATCTTTGGGTATTATGTACCGAACGAATACGGGCAACTCAAAGCAATGGAGGAAAACAACTGGTCAACAGAGGAATTTATAAAGCAATTTGGGAGGAGTTATATTTGAACCAAATAGTACTTATGGGACGTTTAACACGCGATCCCGAACTCAGATATACAAACAGCAGAACAGCTGTTGCATCTTTTACATTAGCGGTAGACAGACCGGGAAACAAAGACGGTGAAAGACGTACAGATTTTATTGACATTGTAGCTTGGCGCGGTACAGCGGAATTTGTTTCCAACTATTTTACGAAAGGTCAGATGGCTGCTGTAATAGGCAGACTTCAATTCCGAGACTGGACAGGCAAAGACGGTAACAAGCGTAGAAATGCAGAAGTTGTTGCAGACAGCGTGTATTTCACCGAAAGCAAAAAAAGCCGCTCAGAGAGCGCAGAACAGCCTACAGTGGTAGAGTTTGTAGCGCTTGACGAGGATGACGGTGATTTACCGTTTTAAGGAGGCGATAGAGTGACAGTAGCAACATGGAAAACGGGCGTATTCGGCAAAGCCGATGCACAGAAAGTAGCTGATGAGTTAAATGCTCTTCCCGTGGGGTTTGAGCCAGCTGATGTAGTAGAAATGGCGAAAGACCCGACAACTGAAAGCCACAAGTGCTTTGAATGGGACAACGATAAAGCGGCTGAGAAGTATCGTTTATACCAAGCAAGAAAAATAGTTAATGAATTGGTTTTTGTAGAAAAAGAAAAAGAAGCAGTGAGCGAACCTATAAGAATGTTTTTCAAAACATCTGCGAACGAGGGATATAAACCGACAAAGCTTATACTGCAAAACAAAGATGAGTACGCATTACTGTTAGAACGGTGTGCGGCAGAATTAAGGGCTTTTAAGACAAAATATAAATCACTCACAGAGTATAACTGGCTCTGGGAATTGATAGCTTAAATAAGATTAAGAGGTAGGCATGAACAAACAGCTATAAGGCTGTAGCAGATTATAGAATACCGTAGGACAGAACAAAACATGATAGAACATGATAGCACATGACAATACAGCATCATTAAAATGGCTGTTTGTTCATGCCTACCTCGCCTTGCTGGTTTTACAGGTGACAATAGTCGCTATGACAGTGAATAACAATATATCACAAGACAGTTCAGTATATCATAACACATCATATTATTGTCATCCGTAAAACCAGCAGGGTAAATAATAACAGCTTATCGGCTTGGTAGGTAGTAATAGCTACCATTACAAAGCAGTACACTACAGTACAGTACAATACAAAACAATACAAAACATATTACTACCTGCCAAGCCGATAAGCGAATAAAAGAAAGGATAGAAAACAATGAACGAAAGAGTAATACAGATTATAAACACACAGGCAATGGCAAAGACAGCAACAATAATGATAGCAGGAACTACAGACCTTGTACTTAACAAGATGAACGATGTTACAGCCAGAGGGCTTACAGCTGCGAGAAAAGACAAGGCAAAGAGCCTTGAAAAGCCTAACGAATGGGAAAAGATAATCACCGCTATGCATTGGAGAGATGGTACGCCTACCGATTATTCTTATGAAGGACTGATGAAAGCATTACAGGAAAACGCACCTTGCATCTCTGCTTTTGGTCTTAAAAAGTCTTTTGGTGATGCGGTCGTAAGAAACGAGATTGACAAGTATAAGACGAAGTTTGACGCTTCTGTAAATATCATTGCAAAAGCTAATCTTGTTCCTATTACATTTACAGAGCATTACATAGACGAGAAACTGATGTCACCCAAGAAAGGTGCACCGGTGCTTGTTAGCCTTAACAGATTTAGCGGGTGGACTGCTGAATTTACGTTGCAGTATACAGATAACGCCTATTCCCTTGAACAGATAGTTAATATCATAAACCTTGCCGGCTTCGGTCTTGGTATCGGTTCAGGCAGAACAAGCGGGTACGGTAGATACGAGGTCGTAGGACTTGCGTAGTAGATTAAAAAGAGAGGTGGTGTAAATGCCTAACAGAATAATCAAGGAAAGTATCTGTACGTCTGACTCATTATCGCAGTTGAGTTGGTTTGAACAGGCAGTATTTTTCAGGTTAATTGTTTTGGCAGATGATTTCGGAATATTTGATGCAAGATCCGCTATCATACGCGGCAGGGCGTTTCCTTTACATTCGGTTACTGATAAGCAAATAGACGATGCACTTTCTAAGCTTGCGACGGTTGATATGATTTACCTCTACACAGTAGGCGGTAAGCCGTATCTTCAGTTAAAGACATGGGGCGAACATCAGCAGATCAGAGCCACAAAAAGTAAATACCCGAAACCCGAAAATGCAGACTTGCAATCAGTTGATAGTAATTGCAATCAGTTGCAATCAGTTGATAGTAATTGCAATCAGTTGCAATCAGTTGATAGTAATTGTCCCCGTAATCCAATCCAATCCAATCCTAATCCTAATCCTAATCCAAAAGAAAAGAAAGGGCGTTTCACGCCGCCCACGCTCGATGAAGTAAAGAATTATTGTTCTGAGCAAGGTTATTCAATCAATCCTGAGCAGTTTATCAACTACTACGAAGCAAACGGGTGGATGGTAGGCAAAAACAAAATGAAGGATTGGAGAGCCGCTGTCAGAAACTGGGTGAGCCGTGATAGTTCTTCTGTTAATAACAAGAACAACGCTTTGCAAGCTACCCAACACCCCGCAAAGCCTACACAAGAGGAAACAGAACGTCTCAAACGATACGCAGAAAGCTTAAAGGGGGGATAAAGTGTCAAAACAAACTGCAAAAACATACTCAAAAGCTGCTAAATATGGCAACAGGAAAGTCGAGTATAAGGGCGAAGTGTTCGATAGTCACCGAGAGCTCAAACGTTGGAAGGAACTGGAACTTTTACATAATAGCGGGGTAATATTTGATCTCTGCCGACAGGTAAAATTTGAGCTTATCCCCAAACAGAGGAGAAAAAACGGCAAAGCCATACGAGGTACAACCTACATAGCGGATTTCGTGTATAAACAACTCTTACCTGACGGCAGTGTTGAGCTTGTTGTTGAGGATGCCAAGGGATTCAAAACAGATGCCTACAAAATGAAATGGAAGCTCATGAAGCAAGTACACAACATAGAAGTCAGGGAGGTTTGACAATGACAGAACAGGAGAAGATTGATATCTGCTTAAACTGCCAAAAACCGCAAAAAGCCTGTGCCAGTTGTGTTGATTGGCTTGGCGACATAAAAATGTCTGAATCACAGACACGAGTGGCAATACGAAAACTACATGCGCTGGGGCTGGTTGACCGCGAAATAGCCATGCGAATTGGCAAAGCTCAAAGCACTGTCCAGAAAATTCGTGTAAAAATGGGTTTGGAAGCAAACGGCGTTACAAGAGTTATTGACCGCACTCTCGTCAAAAATCTTTACGATCGCGGATATAACGACTGCGAGATTGCACGAAAGGTTGTTTGTTCAAGCTTATCGGTATTTGGATGGAGACAAAGAAATAACTTGCCGCCAAATGCGAAAAGAGGAGAAAGGAGAAAAACACATGAACAGAAAAGAAACATTACAGGCTGCGTTAAATTGCGCGTGTGGAGATAGAAAGCAGTGGGAGTAATGAGTAACGGTGAAATCTACGAAGATGCAATTAAAACATTTGGCCCAAAGCATCAGATTATAAAAGCTATAGAAGAACTAAGTGAGTTGGTAACAGCTCTTGCGCGATACTCGTTGGGCGAAGGTAACCTTGACAACATCGCCGAAGAGATTGCGGACGTTGAGGTTATGTGTGAGCAGCTGATAATGATTTTTAAAAATCTTCGCTTGGTTCTCGAAATCAAGGAGCAAAAAACAGAAAGACTGAGACGCACGCTTGTGACAGTTAAAGTTAATCGGCTTACAGGAGGGGCAAAGTGAGAGAAATACTGGTACATGATTTGACGCTACCACAAGCATATCATTCGGCATTGATAGAACTGCATAAAAACGGTGCGCATGTCCCCTGCCCTGATTACAACACTACACAGAAGGAATTATCAATGACTATTCATGTTCTGCATCCACTGCAAGAGCCGATGATAAGCAGATTGTTTATAGGCGG
>CAYYGY010000032.1:0-7599 GCA_964471735.1 uncultured Eubacteriales bacterium | reverse complement strand
CTCCCTCGTTTATCAGCCTATCCAACATAACGCTCAGCATTATTATCAGCAGAATACAGCCTTTTTTAGCAAGCCCCTTAAAGCCTATCGCAGAGGACAGTTGCTTTTTAGTTATGGCCAGAGCAACGCCTGAAGCGTAGTCCGCCGCCATAAAACAAACCAGCACCTTAAGCGGCAGGTCCCAGCCGCCGAGTGCAAGGGTAGCAGCAGTACCCAGCACCGCGACGGCAGAATTAAAATAATACTTCACTTAAACTCCTAGCAGGCTTTTCCAAGTGTTGATCCCAACTGCACCGTCTGCCGTCAGCCCGTGAGCTGACTGATAGGCTTTTATTGCCTTTTCGGTGTCGGGCCCGCACTTGCCGTCGACGGTCACGCCGACCAGCCTTTGAACCAGTTTTGTCAGCGACTCATAGAGGTACGAACTGCGCTTTTTAACTATTGCTTTTTTAGCAACAGCGATGCACTCGCTGCCCCATATTCCGTCCGCTGAGTATTTTGGAAATGTGAATCCGTCCGCAATTGCTGCCAACTGAAAACTTTTTACAAGATTTTCAGCGTTTGTGTTTTTAACTTCCTTGTCAGTGTCCAACATTTCGTCAAAAGGAAAGTTTTTGCCGGGGCACGCAGTAGCATTGATGCCGCTGTGACGCTCGACCGAAGCGGCGCTCAGCCCGTATTTTGAAAGCAAATATGCAACCAGCGCCTTGCCTGAGGCAAGCTGAGCGTCGGGCATCGTTTCAATCTCAAAGTTGCCCTCAAAGCAAATGCCGACCGAGGTACTGTTTGCACCGTAAGCGTGAGCTCCGACGGTGCTTTCGGGACGGCCTCGGAAAACCGAACCGTCCTTCTGCACAAAAAAGTGATAGCCTATGCCTGTCCATCCGTTGTTGAGGTGCCAAGCGTGGATATCGTGACAGGTACAGCTTGCGGCCGCTGCGTGGTGCAGTACCAACTTGTCTGTTTTTTTTCGGTTGCCTAAACTACCGTTCCATTTATAATCAACCTCTGTTATGTTCATTGGTCCGCCTCCTCAGCAGCAGTAAGGATTTCCTTTGCGATGCTTCTTATCTCTGCTATAGTGGTTGCTGTCGAAAGCCCTTCTATCAATATATCAACAGGTGACTTTTGAGTTTCTGATTCGCAAGTTTCGCTGTCTTGTTCGTCGTTCTCTATCTCTATTATTTGGCCGTTAAAAATTATCTTTTCCATCAGCTTTGTACCTCCTTGACAAGTCCCCAGATTTCATAGGTCGTTCCCTCTTCAAGTCCGCCGACTACATTACCGTCATCATCAGTTGAGGTGCTGCATTTTATCCTTATGCCGTTTGCATTAAGCTCGTCAGTAGACTCGCACCCGAAATAATGATGCAAGGGGTGTATGTTTTGCTGTGCGTGGTCTGCAATCGGGGTTCCGCCTCCGACAAACCAGTAGCCTCTGTACATACCGTACGACCCGTCGGCAATGCACTGGCCGTAGGTGGTGTTGCTTTTAAGCGTCGCCCCCATTATCTGATTTGAAAACACGGTGTATTCTACACTGGGAGTACCGCCTGATGATTGTCTTAGTTTTACCAGCTGGACGAAGATGTTTTTGCTTAAGCTGTCAGACCTTTTAGGCGCAGTGTACTTAAATGCAACTCCGTAAAAGTTGCGCGATGTGCCGTTGACCTCGCTTACAAGGATAGTTTTCACTCTTTCAGTGACAGTACCGGAAGAAACCTTGACCCACCTGTACTGGGGTATAACAATGTTTTCGACAGCCACCGTATTACCGTTTATCAGTCCCATATCTTGACCTCCTTAATATTCTGTTGGTGTGGACATTATTTTCCACCCCAGCCAACTGTTGTCTGACGGCGTTGAATGGTCGTTGCCGTACACATTGACCCATTTTCTGCCGTAAATGGGCAAAACCTCTGTCAGCGTAACGACAGCAGGTGTGTTTTCGTCAAGGTAATCAACAGGCTCTCTTATCGCGGAAAAGTCCTCGACATCAGGGCAGTTTGAAGACTCGAACGAAACGCTGTATTTAAATCGGTTTATGTCTGCAGACGGATCGCTTTCGTCTATACTCAAGGCGTCATCGAGATGCTCCGGCGCCGAATGGCAACGGGCAATATACGATAAAGCCTCGTTGATAAGCTCTGTAACATCGGCAATGGTTGAGTCATCGGTAATTATGCAATAGAAATCATCAAAACATTTGCCGTCAGCCAGCTGGGCGTTATATTCTGCCTTGGTGCCTATCCAGAAGTAGATGAAATTGCCGGTGTTTTGGTCAATTACAGCCGTCGGTTTTGTCTTGGCAGAGTTGACAAAGTCCTTGATCTGGTTTGTGTATGCAAGAAGTGCTTCGGCGCTGGCCGAGGCTGTTCTGGCGTGTTCGAGGACATACTCCGCCTCGCTTATAGCTTCGGGGATATCTTGTATGTTTTGTACTGTGGCTTCAGCGAGCCGAGCGCTTTCGGCGGCTTGCTCAGCGAGTTCGGTGACCGCGTTTACATACTGCTGATAGGCAGACGGCGTAGGCGACTGAGGTAAAGTTGATTCGTTTATTCCGCTGTCGATAACCTGAACCGTTGTGCCGACAGTGGTGGAGAGAACACCCTCCTTGATGCCGAACAGCGATATTTTGACTACGCCTGGTTCAGCGATACATTCCCAAGGTACAGTGTATTTTACTCCTGATACGATGTTTGCCAGATGCACTGTGTTACCGTTGCCGTAAAATATGGCTGTGACAGCGTATTGCTCCCAAAAACTGTCCAGCTCAAACATAACGCTCGGATTAGTTACGCTGCCTGAGGGCAAAGGTGAGCCGTCAACTACATGCAGATTTGTGCTGTCCGCTGAAATGATAAGCATATTTTTTGCCTCCTTTTTAACATTCGCTCCCATAATATGCGCAAAAAAATCACACCGTTGCAGCAACTAAGGCAACGATGTGATTTTTGATATAAAGCAAGGTTATTTTTTGAGAAACATCTCGGTTATATACTTAGGTCTGTTCTTTACTTCACTGAATATCTTGCCGATGTAACAGCCGATTATTCCAATGCAAAACAACTGTATTCCGCCAAGCAGCCATATCGACGCAACGATGGCGGTCCAGCCGGCAACGGCACTTTTGAAACACAGCTTGCTGACCAGAGCATATATAAGCCCGAGCACGCTGAGAAACGAGATGATGATACCGATGTTAGAAATTATCGTCAGAGGTTTCACGCTGAACGAGGTTATACCGTCAATGGCGAAAGAGAGCATCTTCTTGAACGGATATTTTGATTCGCCTGCAAAACGCTCATGGCGGTCGTAGTAGACGATGTCGCTTTTGTATCCGATATCAGGAATTATACCGCGCAGAAAAACATTGCTCTCGCCGTACTTGCTAAGAGCATCGAGCGCTCTGCAGCTCATAAGGCGGTAATCGGCGTGATTGTAGACAACATCGGCACCTAAAAGCCGCATAAACTTGTAGAAAAATTGGGCTGAGGAACGCTTGAATACAGAGTCTTTGTCGCGCTGTTTTCTTACGCCGTAGACGATATCGCAGCCTGCGTTAAACTTTTCGATAAAACAGTTTAGCACTTCAATGTCGTCTTGAAGGTCTGCATCCATAGATATAACGCAGTCGGCATACTCGCGCGCGGACATAAGGCCGGCGAAAAGAGCATTTTGGTGTCCCCGATTATGCGCCAGTTTCATAGCGCAAACTTGCGCAGAGGCTGAAAAAGCCTCTGTGAGTATTTGCCATGTTGCGTCTTTGCTTCCGTCATCGACAAACAGTATTCTGCTGTCTGCCGAGATGATGCCGTCTGCTTCCATTCTGTCAAGCTTGTCAGTGACGCGTTTGATCGTTTCGTGCAGGACCTCCTGCTCGTTGTAACAGGGAATGACAAGGTAGAGAATCGGTTTGTTATTCATCGTTGTCCTCCGTGATGTCTATGTCGGACAGATCAATGTCCGGTATTTCAAAATCGTCATCGTCGAATATCAAGTCCGCGTCGGATGTATCCTCGGCAGATGAATCCGCCTCAGCGGCAATGCTTGCAGTGTATGAAAGTTCTGCCGAGTCAAATTCAGCCCACTGTTTTTCAAGCGCTTCTCTGTAAGGGTCAATAACCGCCATACAGGAAGGGTGGCGCTTTTTGTAAAGGCTGAAAAGCAATAGATATGCACCAAACACAGCAACACCTATAACGCTGACGGTTATTCCGAGCTTAAGTCCCGGAGTTTCGTAATCAAATCTTATTGTGTGAGTACCCTCAGGTACGTATACCGCCATAAAACCGACGTTCGCTTTGACAATGTCTGCTTTCTCACCGTCAACGGTGACGCTCCAGCCCTCGTCATACGGAACAGAGTAGAAAACCAGATTTTCTCTATCAAGGGTTACCTCGGCGGTAAAGCCGTTGTTGTCTATGTCAATAGTGTTGCCCTCAGAGGTTGCCCGCCTTTCCTCGCAGGCCTCGTAATAGCCTGTGTTACCGAATCCGCCGTTGAAATACAGCGCATCGTCAGTTATCTCTTCAAGAAGTCTTGAGTATTTCTTAACATCGTCACTGTCAAGCACCATCGCCTTCAGCATAACGCCTGCCTCGTAACAGTCGTAATATTGTTCAACGGTTTCAACGTTTATGCAGTAGTCATAGGTAAAGCCGAAGGGAATGAAATAATCGTTTTCGTAAACGGCATGGTCGTTTTCTACCTTAACAAAGTGCCATCCGGGCATCGTTTCCTTTTCATCGGGATTGATATCTGCCGTTATAAAATCGGGGTCCTCGTTGTAATCGAGCAGGTATCTGACGCTAAGCAGGCCTCTTATTTCATACTCTAACGTGTCGGGGCGGGAACCGACACTGCGCTCGACACCGACAAAGTCGTAAAAATCAAACACACTCTTCGGTACTATCGAGTGAAAGGCCTGAATCGTCGGGAATCCGAGATACATAGCGGTGTTGTCTGTGCCCTCGTAGACATCCACGCGCTCGCCGTCGTTGATGTCCAGTTCTATAGAGCCATTGATAAGATTGTCGATAAGATAGTCCTCGTCATTGGAATGGGTCTTGCCCCAGCCAATGTGGATACCCGCGTAAAGCACGGTTATCGCGCACAGTCCGCTGACACACGCGCGCCAAAAAACGTTCGAGCGTGCGTTTATTTTGCTTATGCGCTCGCCCGGACTGACGCCGTCCTTTCGCTTTGTAATGTTTGAACGGTACAGCATCAGCAACAGGAAAACAACAAGAGAGAACAGTGCAATTGCGCACTCGACCCAAAATCTGACAGTGAAGAAGTTGCCCTCCTGCGCCTCTTTGAAAAGGCCGAATTGTGAGAACCCGTCCTCTGCCGTGTGCAGGCTCGGCATAAGCCCTACTACCAGAGTTATCGCGACCGTTATACCGATGCTCCAGCGGAACGAACTTGCCCAATTGATGTCGGGCTCTTCCAAAGCTTGAGCTGATACCAGCGCCATTATGAGTATAGGCATATAGTACCAGCGCGCGTAGTATGAATAGTTGAACATATAAAATGCGCTGTTAAGGAAAGGAATAAGCGCCATTATCATGCAGGTGGTAAGAATACGTTTTTGCCATGTGCATTTTTTATTTTGCAGCCATGCAATGACGCCTGTCATTCCGAAAAGCGGCAGCCACGCACTCATCGAAGACCATTGAAAACCGTTGTCAGGGAAGAAAATAAGGCGGGCGGGGTTGTCCGGCGGGAAGAAAAGCGACTGAATTATGTTGTAGAACACTTGCGGCTCGCTGTAAATTATGGAGTCCCAACCGACAAGGTAGCCGTTAACACGCGACATATCGGCTATTGCAAGGTACGACGGCAAAAGTATGAACGCCGCCATAACAACGCCGAGCACAGCCTCAAACGCGAGCCAGCCAAAGCGGGCAAGGGTCATTTTCCAGCTTCTTGATATAAGCTTTATGAACCAGTATATTATAAGGAACACGGCCATACCGCAGAAGAAAAAATAGTTGCTTACAGCCGTCAGGCACACCATAAAGGCAAAGAAACCTCTGCGGTTTTTTGTTACCAGCTGGTCAAACGACAAAAGCAACAGCGGGAAGAAAACTATTGCCTCGTGAAAGTGATTGAAGAAAACGTTGTAAACGGCGAAGCCTGAAAATGCGTAAAGCAAAGCGCCTATCAGGGCGTTATGGGTGTAGCGAGTGTACTGGCGGATGTAGCAGTAAGCGGTGAGGCTGGCGCAAGCAAACTTGAGCATCAGCAACGGCCCCATAAGATAAGGAACAACGCTGTTGGGGAAGGGTATGGTCAGCCAGAAAAACGGACTTCCGAGCATATAAAAACTGTACGAGCCAATAAAATTGACACCCAGATCTGTGTTCCAATTCCAGAATATATTACCGCTTTTGACCGCTTGGTGAGCCAGACGGTAAAACGGTATCTGCTGTACGTTAAAGTCACCGTAATAGAGGAAATAGCCTCTGTCAGCGATGATATATATTCCAAGAAATATCCCTGAGATAAGCAAGCCTAATAAAAACGCCTGCCAATATCTCTCTTTTTGCTTTTGTGCAAGTAACATATCCGGCCTCCGTTTAATGTAAGTAAAATCCGTTGACTTATTATACCAAATAAAGTTATAATAATAAAGTGAAATATGTAAATTATTTATTTTTCGTTGGAGGAAGTATATGAAAAGCAATTTTTACGCTCTGCTGGCACGTATGAAATTTATAAACAGGTGGGGACTTATGCGCAGTACACGTAACGAAACCCTGAGCGAGCACTGCCTTGATACAGCTTTCATCGCGCACGCCCTTGTTATTATCGACAACAAGCGTTTCGGCGGCAACCTTAATCCTGACAGAGCGGCTGTGCTTGCCATGTTTCACGATGTTTCCGAAATATTGACCGGCGATATGCCTACGCCTGTTAAATATTTTAATCCCGATATACGCACCGCTTACAAGGCTGCTGAAGAGTCGGCGTGCCAACGCCTTCTGGCAGGCTTGCCCGACGATATAAGAGCTGAAATTGAGCCCTGCGTGATATATGATGACGAAAGCAGGGCGTATTTTCCGTTTATCAAAGCGGCGGATAAGCTGAGCGCGCTTGCAAAATGTATCGAAGAGCGCGGTATGGGCAACAAGGAGTTTGAGGATGCCGAGATTTCGACAAAAGCTGCTATTGAGTCAATGAATCTACCTGCTGCCGATGTTTTTCTTGAAACCTTTATGCAGGCGTACGGCTCAACACTTGATAAACTCAGCCGATGACACCGATTAATATACCATCAAAATCTACAAAATTGTTAAAATATTTTAAAACTTTTGGTAAATCTTCCTTTACAAAGACATTTTGTCGTGTTATAATCTAAGTACAAAACCATTGCTTATGCAAGGTAGATATCTTGGAGGGATAAAAATGAAAAAGGCAATTTCCGTTATGCTGACCTTGGCAATGCTCATCTCTATGCTTTCAATGATGACATTTACAAGCTCAGCAGCAACCACATCTTATAAAGCTGCAAAGGCGACTACCGCTCCGATTCTTGACGGTACATTAGACAGCGTTTACGGCTCTAATAAGATATCTTTTGTAAAACAGGACA
>CAYYGY010000031.1:0-7639 GCA_964471735.1 uncultured Eubacteriales bacterium | reverse complement strand
GACGGCAAGGTGCTGACAAAGCCGAAAGAGGTCAACGCCGCGATACGTGAAATAATAGGCGTGGACAAAGCCCAATTTTCGCAGATAGCAATGATAGCGCAGGGCGATTTTTTAAAGTTACTGCTTGCTGAAACGAAAGACCGCCAGAAAGTATTCAGGGAGATATTCGGCACGGGCATCTATCAAACAATACAAGACGAACTTAAAGCTCAGGCGAATGCTCTTTCAAGAGAATGTGACACAGCCAGAGCCAGCGTAAAGCAATATATATCGGGTACAGTTTGCAGTGAAGACAGCGTGCTTGGTATTGAGCTTGAAAAGGCTAAAGCAGGCGAAATGATGACCGCCGATGCGCTTGAGCTGATAGGAAAAATAATTTATGAGGACTCTCAAAACGAGGCTTTGCTAGACAAAAGAGCAAAGGATATTGACGCAAGGCTTGAAGAGCTGACAAGGCAGATAACCAAACTGGAGCAACGGCAAAAAGCGGTAAGCGAGCTTCAAGCGGCAGAAAAGGAAAAAGAAAAACTGCTTTCTTTGCGGGAAAAGCTGCTTGAAAGCCTTAACACTGAAAAAGCAAAAAAGCCGCAGACAGATGCACTTTCACAAAAAATTGCGGAAATCAAGGCACAATTTGCCGACTATGATCTGCTTGCAGTTCGAAGTGTTGAGCTTGAAAAAATTGCCGCTCAAGCCGAGAGCGACGCCCTGAGGCTTGAGCAGCTCAAAGCCGAAGCCGAAGATACAAGGCTCAAGCTTGAACAGCTAAAAACTGAAATCAAGACTTACGAAAGCATAGGCGAGGAACGGGAAAAGCTGTTAAGGCAAAAGCAGGCGCTTACATCGCGGCTCGGCGAACTTGCGAAAGCCGACGAGGCAGTGAAGAGTCTGGACGAGCTGAAAAAACAGCTTGATGCAAGGCAAAAAGAGTACCTCTCAGCGCACGAACTTTATACTAAACTTAACAGCGAATATATCGCTGTTAACCGCGCTTTTTTGAACGAGCAGGCAGGTATACTTGCTCAAAAGCTTACAGATGGCGAGCCTTGCCCTGTTTGCGGCTCCACTGAGCACCCCTTAAAAGCACACACGTCACTCAGCGCGCCCACTGAGGCGGAGGTGAACAAGGCTAAAAAAGCAAGCGAGGCTGCATTATCAAATGCGAACGAGAAAAGCCGCATATGCAGTGAGATAAAAGGCTCAGCCGTTTCGAAAGAAGCATCGCTTAAGGCCCTTTGCGAAGAGTTGTTTGGTGTTTACGATGTCGGTTTGATAAACACCGAAAGGGACTCCGCAAGCGTCTTAGTATCAAGGCTTGATACGGAGCTCGCCTCGCTTGAAGCCAAAACAACAAGAAAAAGCAAGCTTGAGCTGGCGGTGCCGAGGGGTGAAAAGCTGTTAAGCGACAAGGAGGCCGAATTTACCGCTGTGAAGGAACGCATGGCTTCAAACGGTATCAAGGCAGACGAACTCAAAAAGCAGTGCAATGAATTGGCGGAGCGGCTGAAACATCAAAACAAGGCACAGGCGGAAAACGAGTGCAAAGCATTGGAGGAGGCGGTCAGCAAAGCCGTACTCGACTTGGAAGCCGCCCAGAAGGCCTACCTTGACTGTGACAAAGCAATTGCCGAGGTAAACGCACGGATAGCGCAGTTAAAAAGTGCGGCCGCCGAAGCTGACGAAGTAAGCGACGAACAGCTTTTTGAGGAAAGAATGGCACTATTGGCAGAAAAAGAAAAGACGGCCTTATCTGCGAAGGAGATAAACAGCAGGCTGACCGCAAACAAGTCGTCATTTTGCAACATTAAGTCGCGTGCGCAAGACCTCGCCTTGCTTGAGGAAAATTTTGTTTGGATAAGGGCGCTTTCAAGCACGGCCAACGGCTCGCTGGCGGGCAAAGAAAAGGTAACACTGGAAACCTATATTCAGATGACGTATTTTGACAGGATAATTGCGCGCGCAAATACCCGATTTATGGTGATGTCGGGCGGCCAGTATGAGTTAGCACGCCGCACAGGCGCCGACGACAACCGCACGCTCAGCGGTCTTGAGCTTGATGTAATCGACCATTATAACGGCTCACGCAGAAGCGTCAAGACTCTGTCGGGCGGCGAGTCGTTTAAGGCATCTTTATCGCTTGCGCTCGGACTTTCAGACGAGGTACAGTCATCAGCAGGCGGTATCAGGCTCGACACGATGTTTGTTGATGAGGGTTTCGGCTCGCTCGATGACGAGTCGCTCGATCAAGCCATAAAAGCGCTGACGAGCTTGACAGAAGGTAACCGGCTTGTGGGAATAATCTCACATGTTGCTGAGCTTAAGGAGAAAATCGACAAGCAGATAGTTGTTAAGAAAGCGCCGTCAAGCGGCAGCATTGTAAAAATTGTCTGCTGAGAACCTCGGCCTTGAAATAGTTTTTGTTTTATGATAAAATCAACACAAAGAATTTTATGAGGTGACAAACTGATGAAATTGCAGGAATCAGGCGAGATGTATCTTGAAACATTGCTTGTTCTGTCGAAGCAATTAGGAAGAGTCAGAAGCATAGATATTGCCGCTCATATGGGTTACTCAAAGCCCAGTGTGAGCCGTGCCGTAGGAATTCTTAAAGACGGCGGATTCATTGAAGTCGAGCAGGACGGCGCGCTGATAATGACCGACGAGGGCCGAAGGGTCGCCGAAAAAACATATGAGCGTCACAAACTGCTTACTGAGTTTTTGGTATCTTTGGGTGTCAGCGAGGAGGTTGCATCTGAGGACGCCTGCAAAATCGAGCACGTAATCAGTGACGAGGCCATCAGGGCCATAAAGGAACACAGCGACAAAGCATAGCAAAACAGCGGCGGAAAGGGCCTTGCCCTTTCCGCCGCTGTTGATCTGTTTTTTAAATGTTGTAAAATTCGGCAAATATATCGGCTGTGTTATCCTCGTTTACCGATGCAACGGTTATAACCCCGATGTAGTCCCCCACTTTTAGACAGGCAAGTTCCTCATAAAACAAAATGCCGTTTATCTGTGCGGTTATCTTAATAGATTTGCGCTCTTTTCCGCCGACAGTCGCAGTCGACTTTTCAGCCGTTATATCGGTGTAACCCACGCTCTCCAGCGCGTCGACGAGCGCTGTATCGGCAAGCGTTGCTTCTATGTACTGGTCCTCGCTCATTACAACCGAATTAACAAGCCCCAGCTTCTCAAAGACAATATTTACCGACTGTGCATTGTCTGTATTTACCGCATACATATCATATATGACGTCAGCTTCGCTAAGTCTTTCCCTGATATCCTCATCGAGCATATCAAGTGTAAGGTTGTTGAGCGTCATAATCTGGTCGTCTGTGTAAAACTCCCAGCTTTCGCCGAGTTCGGCGCCGAGCCCCAGAAAGTTGCTTTCATATTTGTTTGCCGTTGTCGTGCCGAATGAAAACTCTTTCTCCTGCGCTTGGCTTACCGCCTTTGAAGCAACAGACGAAGCCGACGTTACTTCCTTAGTATCGTTTTCTGAGCATGAAGTAAGGCAGAATAAAAATAACATACTCAAAACAAATGCAAACATCTTTTTCATAACAAGCCTCCTTAGTTTAATTTATTTTACCACAAATTGCTATACAAAGTAAAGTTTATATTTGTGTTATCAAAAAGAAAATATTTCGGTTGAATAATCATTTTCCATATGTTAGAATATTTATGATTAAAATTTTTCAAAAGGGTTGATATTTATGACTGTTAACGAAGCGCTGAAGGCTCTTGTAAACTACGGTGCTGACTGCGGATTTTACAAGGATGAGGACAAAATTTACATAACCAACCGTTTGCTTGAGGTGCTGGGCGAGGAGGCGTATGACGAGCCTGAGGCAAACGTAAACGCAGATATTGAGCAGATACTTGACACGCTGTGTGACCACGCCAGAAGCAAGGGACTTATCTCGGAGGGCAGTGTCGCGAACGATTTGTTCGACACAAAACTGATGGGCGCTATGCTGCCTATGCCGTCTGAGATAAACGAAAAGTTCTGGCAGCTTTTTGAAAAAAGTCCTGCTGAGGCCACTGATTTCTTCTATAAATTCAGCTGTGATACCAACTACATCCGCCGCTACCGCATCGCCAAGGACGTTAAGTGGACGACACCCACCGAATACGGTGATATAGACATAACGATCAACCTTTCTAAGCCTGAAAAAGACCCCAAGGCTATAGCCGCCGCAAAACTGATGAAGCAGAGCGGATATCCAAAATGCTTACTTTGCCGTGAAAACGAGGGCTATGCAGGCAGGATAAACCACCCTGCCCGTCAGAATCACCGCATCGTAAGGCTGACGATAAACGAGCAGCCTTGGCTGATGCAGTATTCGCCGTATGTATACTACAATGAGCACTGCATTGTATTTAATTCAGAGCACGTTCCTATGAAAATCGAAAAGGCTACCTTCCAAAAGCTTCTTGATTTTGTTGACCTGTTCCCGCATTATTTTGTAGGCTCTAATGCTGACCTGCCTATCGTAGGCGGCTCCATACTGACGCACGACCATTTTCAAGGCGGTCACTACACCTTTGCAATGGAAACGGCACCCATTGAAACAGACATCATTTTCGACGGTTTTGAAGACGTTACTGCCGGCATTGTAAAGTGGCCGATGTCTGTAATCAGAATACGCAGTCTTGACAAACAGCGCCTTATCGAGCTTGCCGACAAGATACTGCTCAACTGGAGAGGCTACACCGACGAGGACAGTTTTGTTTACGCCTTTACTGATAGCCAGCCGCACAACACTATCACACCTATCGCACGCCGCAGAGGCGACGAGTTTGAGCTTGACCTTGTGTTGCGCAACAACATCACAACAGACGAGCATCCGCTGGGTGTATATCACCCACACGCTGAACTGCACCACATCAAGAAGGAAAACATCGGCCTTATCGAGGTCATGGGCCTTGCGGTGCTTCCGGCACGTCTTAAAACCGAGATGGCTGTTCTTGCCGAAAAGCTGGTTGACGGCAGCGACCTGAGGGCCGACCCTGCTACCGAGCTTCACGCCGATTGGGCTGAAGAGTTTGTCAAAAAGTATGACCGCATCGACAAGGACAATGTTGACAGGATAATCAAAGACGAGGTCGGGCTTGTCTTTGCTCAGGTGCTTGAGTGCGCCGGCGTCTACAAGCGCAACGAACAGGGAAAGGCCGGTTTCCTAAGGTTTATAGATTCAGTTAAATAATTACACAATATACGCCCCTGCTTATGCTGAACATAAGCAGGGGCGTTTGCGCTTGTTTTTATAGGGAAAAGATTTAAGCGAGTTTCTTTATTCTGTCAAATGCGCCGCTGAAAACAAGGCAGGCAAAGCCTACGCAGGTTATTATAAGTTCGGGCAGCATATATAGGCCGTTGTACGAAAATGAATAAAGGAAAGGATTGTTGAATATATCAAAGCTTCTAAAGAAGATACAGCCTGAAACAAGGTGGCAGAAAAATCTGGCCACGACGGCAAGCGCAACCGACACCACCTGCATTAAGCGAGACCTGTTTCTGAAAAGGCCGGCAAGCGACAGCACGCCGAACGCCAATATATAATCAAACACGATACCGCCTACAAGCACGGCGGGGCTCAGGCCCCAAGAAAAGATACCGCCTACCAACATCTGTATTGCGCCGTAGACAACGCAAGGCAGAATCGCGTACGGCACGCCGTATAAAAACGATATCAGGCAGACAGGCACCATTGACAGCAAGGTTACAGACCCACCCAGAGGCATTTCCCACACTTTGACAAAGCTGAGCGCCGTTGAAAGGGCTATCAGCATTGCCGAGACCACTAATTTTTGCAATTTCTTGTTTTTCATTTTTCCTCCATTCTCCTGATCTGCCAAACAAAAACGCCATCGGGACTACTCCGATGGCGTAACAAGCGCTTAAGCACTCTTCCCTACGTCGGCATTATCCGAATCAGGTCAAAGGGTTCGGGACGGCCACGCCCCATCTCAGCCGGCTTTGCGCCAGCGCCCCTGTATTAAGTTTGCAAGAGGAAAACGAGTTATTTTTCCTCAAGCATACGTAATTATATACCATAAATTGTCGATTTGTCAAGAGTCGGTCTTTCAATCTAATTGTCTTTGTGCAGAAAGTCAGTTGTTGAAATTTGTCTTATATGGTATTATATTGATATCTTATTGCAAAGGGTGAAAACTATGGAAAAGTTTAAGGCATTTTTGAAAAGGAAAGATATTGTTTTTTCTGCCCGCAGATACGGAATCGACGCACTCGGTGCTATGGCGCAGGGTTTGTTTGCCTCACTGCTTATCGGCACTATTGTCGGCACTATCGGTACCCAGTTTGGCATAGATCTGCTGGTTCAGATAGGCGATTTTGCTAAGGCGGTAGACGGCGTTGCGATGGCCATCGCCATAGGATACGCTTTACACTGTCCTCCGCTTGTTCTGTTTTCGCTTTGTGCTGTCGGCTATGCGGCTGATGTCCTAGGCGGTGCCGGAGGTCCGCTGGCGGTTCTGATAGTCACCTGCGTTGCCGCTGAATTCGGAAAAGCGGTCAGCAAGGAAACACCCGTTGATATAATCGTTACTCCGCTTGTCACTATCCTTACCGGCTCGCTGCTTTCAATACTGTGCGCGCCGTATATCGGCATTGCCGCATCAAGCGTTGGCGAGGCTATTATGTGGGCCACCGAACTGCGCCCCTTCCTGATGGGCGTTATTGTTTCAGTTATAGTTGGCATCGCGCTGACACTGCCTATCAGCAGTGCCGCGATCTGTGCGGCGTTGGGCCTTGTGGGGCTGGCAGGCGGTGCGGCGGTTGCCGGTTGCTGTGCTCAGATGGTCGGCTTTGCCGTCATAAGTTTCCGCGACAACAAGTGGAGCGGACTTTTGTCGCAGGGCATAGGCACCAGTATGCTGCAGATGGGCAACATCGTGCGCAATCCCCGAATCTGGATCGCGCCCACACTGGCGGCGGCTGTCACGGGACCTATTGCGACCTGTGTATTCAAGCTTGAGATGAACGGTGCGCCGATCTCGTCGGGCATGGGCACCTGCGGTCTGGTTGGACAGATCGGCGTTTACACCGGCTGGCTTAACGATGTTGCGGCAGGCACAAAAGATGCCGTTACCATTATGGACTGGGTCGGCCTTGTGCTGATATCGTTTGTTCTGCCGGCGGTACTGTCGCTTGCGTTTGATTTTGTTGTAAGAAAGCTCGGCTGGGTAAAAGACGGCGATATGAAGTTGGATATCTGAAATTCATAAAAAAATGACCTTATCTGGGGCGTTGCCTTCGATAAGGTCATTTTTTTATGTTAAACTATCAGCCACCGAGGTACGCTTTCTTAACGTCCTCATTCTGCATTAACTCCTCACCTGTGCCGGAGAGGGCAATTTTTCCGTTTTCAAGCACATATGCTCTGTCTGAGATGGCGAGTGACTTGCCTGCGTTTTGCTCAACAAGCAAAATGGTCGTGCCGCTCTTATGGAAGTCCTTAATGATATCAAATACCTGATCGACCAGCAAGGGCGAAAGTCCCATAGACGGCTCATCAAGCATAAGCAGGTCGGGATGGCTCATCATTGCGCGGCCCATCGCAAGCATCTGCTGTTCGCCGCCCGAAAGGGTGCCTGCAATCTGGTCGCGGCGCTC
>CAYYGY010000030.1:0-7852 GCA_964471735.1 uncultured Eubacteriales bacterium | reverse complement strand
CCAGCTCGCTATCGGCTCGCCTTGCGAATAAAGAGCATTTAACAGCGCTGTCAGCAAGACGATGGGCCATATTGCCTTGAGCATTTTAAGGTACAGACTCACCTTGATCTTTGAAGCAAATATAAGCGCAAAGGTGGCCGCTATACACACGCCTATCGTTACGGGCGTATCAGCCAAAAAGGCAGAAACGATAAATAAGACCGTGCATATCATCTTGACAGCGGGGGCCAATTTGTGCAAGCTTGAGCCGGTCGGGAAATACTGTCCTATCGTTATATTAGAGAGCATTATTTTTCGCCCCCCTTCAACAGCTTGAAAAGCACATCGTGAGCCTCTTTGACCGTAAGTATATCATCAGGCAGGTCGGCACCCATTAAACGAAGTCTGTGCATTATTTTTGTCACGCCGGGCACGTTAAGCCCTATATCCGTAAGGTGCTTTGAGTGAGAGAAAACTTCTCTAGTACTGCCTGTCATATCCACCCTGCCGTCATGCATCACTATGACCCTGTCAGCTATCCTTGCGACATCCTCCATAGAGTGTGACACCAAAACGACGCTGGTATGGCTCTCTTTGCGATATCGTGATATCTTCTCAAGCAGCATATCCCTGCCCTTTGGGTCAAGGCCTGCCGTCGGCTCGTCCAATATCAATACCTTCGGTTTCATCGCAAGAACGCCCGCTATCGCCGCACGGCGCTTTTCTCCGCCGGACAGGTCAAACGGCGACTTTTTCAGCAGTTCGTCACTAAGGCCCACGATGTCAGACGCCCATTTTACGCGCTCTGCTATCTCGGCCTCGCTGAGGCCCAGATTGCGGGGGCCGAAAGCGATGTCCTTTTCTACGGTTTCGTCAAAAAGCTGATATTCCGGATACTGGAATACCAGCCCCACCTTAAACCTGACAGAGCGGATATTTTTCGGCTCTGCCCATATATCCTCTCCGTCAACGTACACCTTGCCGGACGTTGGGCGCACCAGCCCGTTGAGATGCTGAACAAGGGTCGACTTTCCCGAGCCTGTGTGCCCTATCACGGCAACAAGCTCATCTTCTTTAACATCAATATTAACATCGGTAATAGCCTGCTTGACAAAGGGCGTATCTTTGCCATAGACATAGGTCAATTCTTCCGTTTTAATGATAGACAATATGATTCCTCCGCTGAATTTACAGGTGCAAGGCTTGCTTTAGCGCTTCTACGCACTCGTCCTCGCTTAGTATATCATCAGGCAGCATTACTCCGCTGAGCCTGAGTTTATGAATAAGTTCCGTAGGTTGCGGCACGTCAAGTCCGACGCTTTTAAGCTCGTCAACATGGGAAAACACCTCTCTGGGTGTGCCGTCAAGCATCAGCTTTCCCTCGTCTATTACGATAACTCTGTCGGCAAGTGCCGCCTCGTTCATATGGTGGGTTATAAGCAGGACCGTCATTCCCTGTTCTTTATTGAGCCTCAATATTGTCGAGATGACCTCTTCTCTGCCCTGCGGGTCGAGCATAGCAGTAGGCTCGTCCAAAACAAGGCACTCAGGCTCCATCGCCAACATTCCGGCTATCGCCACACGTTGCTTTTGTCCGCCCGAAAGGCGATGTGCGTCGTGGCGGCGGTATTCGTACATTCCTACCGATTTAAGCGCCTTATCGACTCTCTCCCGTATTTCGTCGGGCGGCACGCCGAGATTTTCAGGACCGAAGGCCACGTCTTCCTCGACCACAGTCGACACAAGCTGATTGTCGGGGTTCTGAAAAACCAAACCGACCGTACGGCGAATGTCTGTTTCGTTTCTTTCGTCCGATGCGTCAAGTCCGTTTACAAGCACTGTACCCGACGTCACCTTGTTGAGCGCATTGGCAAGCTTGGCAAGGGTAGATTTGCCGGAGCCGTTATGTCCCAAAACGGCAGTAAATGACCCGCGCTCAATGCTGAGGTTTAAATGCTCAAAAACATTGTTTGTGTTCACGTCATCGACCGAATACTCAAACGACGCATCTTTTATTTCTATAATATTATCCATTTAGTCCCTCTGTTTTGCTAACCATATCGCTGTGTTACCACAGGGCAGAACAAGTCCGCTGTCGGTAACGGGTATTCCTATCTCGTCGCACTCTACCGTACCCGCGCGGCGTGTGCATATAACCGACGAAACAAGGTATTTCATCACACTCGGTGAAAGTCCGGTCGTATACGAGTTAAGAAGAAAGAAAAGCGGGTCGTCTGATAAAAGTTGTTCGCAAAGCTCAAGAAGCTCATAAATCTGCTCTTCCAGCTTCCATATCTCACCGCCTGGGCCTCTGCCGTATGAGGGAGGGTCCATAACGATGCCGTCATATTTATTTTGTCTTCTTATCTCACGCTTAACAAATTTTACGCAGTCATCAACAAGCCAGCGTATGGGCTTATCGCCCAGCCCGCTGGTTACCGCGTTATCCTTCGCCCAGCCGACCATACCCTTTGAGGCGTCGACGTGCGTCACCTTTGCGCCCGCTGCGGCGCACGCCAAGGTCGCCGCGCCCGTATAGCCGAAAAGGTTTAGCACCTTTGCTTCTTTGCGCTTTGCGACCAAGCCGCTCATAAGGTCCCAGTTTACCGCCTGCTCAGGGAAAAGCCCTGTATGCTTAAAGCCCATAGGCTTAAGGTTAAAGGTCAGCCCTTTGTAGCCTATGCTCCATACATCGGGCACCTTTTTATAGGTTTCCCACCTGCCGCCGCCGCTTTGTGAACGGTGATAACGCGCATGCGCATCAAACCAAAGCGGATTTTTGCGCTCGGTGTTCCATATTATCTGCGGGTCGGGTCTGATAAGAATAATATCGCCCCATCTCTCAAGCTTTTCGCCCGATGAGGTGTCCAGCAGTTCGTAATCTTTAAAATCGCTTACAGCTCTCAAAAAAGCACCGCCATTTACTTACTGTATTTGCCGTCAAGCTTTTCAGCTATGACATCGGATATTTTGTACGCAAGGGTCTTTATATGCTCCGTATCCGTTCCCTCAAGCATTACCCTTATAAGCGGCTCTGTGCCTGAGGCACGTACGAGCACACGGCCGTCATCGCCCAGCTCGTTCTCGACTGAACTGATTACCGCCTTGATATCGTTGTCGACGGCAAGACTGGGTTTTTTCTGATTGTTTACAGTTATGTTCACCAAAACCTGAGGATACACCTTCATCACCGAAGCCAACTCTCTCATGCTCTTTTCGGTGCGCTTGATGACAGACAATATCTGCACCGCAGACAGCTCGCCGTCGCCCGTTGTTGCGTAGTCGGTGAATATGATGTGTCCCGACTGCTCTCCTCCTATAACATAGCCGCCGTTCAGCATTTCTTCAAGAACATACCTGTCGCCTACCTTGGTTATCTCAACATCGACATCGTTATCCTTTGCAAACCGGAAAAAGCCGAGATTAGACATTACGGTGACAACCGCCTTATTGCCCTTAAGCTTACCTCTGTTCTTTAAGTCGAGGGCCGCTATTGCAATAAGCTTGTCTCCGTCGATCAGCTCGCCTGTGCTGTCAACAGCAAGGCATCTGTCTGCGTCGCCGTCGAAAGCAAAGCCGCAGTCACAACCGTGTTCGATTACAAGGCGTGCGACATTTTCGATGTGGGTAGAGCCGCAGCCGTCGTTGATATTAGTTCCGTTCGGGGTATCGGCATCTACTATTACTGTTGCGCCAAGCATCTCAAACAAGACCTTAGCGCATACTGATGACGAACCGTTAGCGCAATCAAGGGCTATCTTCATACCGTCGAATCGCTCATCAACTGTGCCGATTATGTATTCTACATAATCAGCCACTGCCTCCTCCATTACACTGACTTTACCGATACCGCCGTGTGTGGCAACAGGTATCTCGTTCTTTCTATCAAGAATAAACTCCTCGATTTTTTCTTCCACAGAATCAGGAAGCTTATATCCGTCACCGCTGAAGATCTTAATGCCGTTGTATTCATAGGGATTGTGCGAAGCAGATATCATAATTCCTGCGTCCATTCCGTACTTTTGAACGAGGTATGCGACCGCCGGTGTAGGCACTACGCCCGCAAGGTAAACGTCCGCGCCGACAGAACAAAGTCCCGCAGCGAGCGCGCTCTCAAGCATATCGCCTGATATACGTGTATCCATACCTACAAGAATTCTTGGGGCATGGTTATCAGATTCTATCAGCGCCATCGCTGCCGCTCTGCCTATGTCAGTTGCTAACTCAACCGTTAGCTCGGTATTAGAAACTCCTCTTACGCCGTCTGTTCCGAATAATCTGCCCATAATAGTTCCTCCGATTATATTTTAAAGTGATAATTGACCGGTATATGGTATTGACAGGTGCTCGTACGCCGCCTGTGTCACGCAGCGTCCTCTGGGAGTGCGGCTTAAAAAGCCGATTTGCATCAGGTATGGCTCATAGACATCTTCCACTGTCACCGACTCCTCACCCACCGCCGCTGCGAGAGTATCAAGCCCGACAGGGCCTCCGCCGTAGGTGTTGATTATCGTGGTCAACATTCTGCGGTCAAAGTCATCAAGCCCCAATTCATCAATTTCAAATCTGTCAAGCGCCTGACGCGCGACCTCTTCGGTTATTACGCCGTCGCACATTACCTGAGCGTAGTCACGCACCCGCTTAAGCAAGCGGTTGGCTATTCTCGGTGTGCCTCTTGAACGGGACGCAAGCTCCAGCGCCCCCTCTTTGTCAATTGCGACATTCAGCAAACCCGCAGAACGGGTTATTATCTCGGCAAGCTGCTCAGGCGCGTAAAGCTCAAGCCTTAACAGCACACCGAAGCGGTCACGAAGCGGTGCCGCAAGCTGACCCGAGCGAGTCGTTGCGCCAACGAGCGTAAAATGCGGAATATCGAGCCTTATTGAACGCGCGGACGGGCCTTTGCCGATTATAATATCCAACGCAAAGTCTTCCATCGCAGGATAAAGCACCTCTTCAACCTGACGTGAAAGGCGGTGTATCTCGTCTATAAACAAAACATCGCCGGGCGCAAGATTGCTGAGTATCGCCGCCAAGTCGCCCTGCTTTTCAATTGCGGGGCCTGAAGTCACACGGAGGTTGACCCCCATCTCATTGGCGATTATTCCTGCAAGCGTCGTTTTTCCCAATCCGGGAGGGCCGTACAGCAACACGTGGTCGAGACTTTCTGCTCTGCCCTTCGCCGCCTCCATATAGATACGCAGGTTTTCCTTTGCTTTATCCTGCCCGATATATTCCTCCAGCGCCTTAGGTCTCAGCGAAAGTTCGATATCGTTGTCGCTCCCACCGTCAAACTGAGGTGCAACTATACGGTTTTCATAATCAAAATCAGGCATATCTTCACACCCTCACTAAAATCTTGCGAGTGCCTTAAGGCCCTCTTTTATAAGCGTTTCCACCGGCAGCGTCGCGTCAAGTTTGCTTACTGCCAAGGCCGCCTCGCTCTGCGAATAGCCAAGTGAAACAAGCGCCTCGACCGCCTCGCTTATGGAGGCACCGCTGACAGAACTTGCCATTGCTGCCGCATCACTGTTGCCGGCAAATCCCGCCGCGCCTACCTTATCCTTAAGCTCAAGCACTATGCGCTGCGCTAATTTTGCGCCGACACCACTGGCTCTGGTAATACTTTTTGAGTCGCCGCTGGCTATGAACAAGGTCAGCCTGTCCGGCTCAAACTCAGACAGTATCGACAACGCAAGCTTAGGTCCCACACCGCTGACAGAAGTGATAAGTTTGAACATATCAAGCTCTGCCTGATCGTAAAAACCGAACAGATCTATTGCATCTTCTCTCACGTTCATGTAGGTCAGCAGAAGGACATCTCCGCCAACAGGCGGAAGCTTTCTCAATGTCGCAAGCGATGTGCTGCATTTAAGCCCGACGCCGCCGCACTCAACAACTGCGGTGGAAGTGTCGGTGTATATGAGTTTTCCTCTGACAGAGTAGATCATTTGATATAGCCTCCTCTTTTAATCCCGCTCATCAGCGAGCCTGCCGAATGAGCATGGCATATTGCCGCCGCCAGCGCATCGGCTACGTCATCGGGGTGAGGCGCTTTTTCAAGGCCAAGCAGCATTCTGGTCATCTCAATCATTTGACGCTTTTCTGCTCTGCCGTAGCCTGTAACCGATTGCTTTATTTGCAAGGGTGTGTATTCGAAGACCGGTAAGCCTGCTTTCTGCGCCGCAAGCAAAATGCAACCTCTAGCCTCGGCGACCGCTATTGCGGTGGTGGTGTTTGTGTTGAAATAAAGCTTTTCTATCGACATGGCATCAGGCTTCAGGCGTGTGATTATATCATAGATTTCGTCGTAGATCTGCTCTAACCTGAGATTAAAATCGGTGTGCGCCTGAGTTGTGACGGCATCATACTCGGCGATCTTAAACCGATTGCCGACATAGTCAACAACTCCGTATCCGACTATGGCATAGCCCGGATCAATTCCAAGCACTCTCAAAATGCACACCTCCCAGCCTTAACAACGACTCAAGCTAAAAATAATTATTCAGGTTATTATAACACAACTAATAGATTTTGGCAACAACAATTCGCCATTTTAGGGCAATAACAACCTTCGGATAAGCATAAAGGAGGGTGGCAGTCGTAGGCTGTCGGGAGGATTGTCATAATAACAACAATCCCTCAGTCAAAACCTGCGGTTTTGCCAGCTCCCTTTAGGCAAGGGAGCCACCGCTGCGGCGGGGTTTTATATAGCAAAAACTTTTTATTCACCGGCAAAGCCGGAGGTTATCTTACCTAATAACAAAACCCTCTATGACAGAGAAATCTGCCATAGAGGGTCGATTACTTATTCAGTCCGCTTGTTTCGGACCTCACACAAAGGTTTGTGTGATTAGACGCGCTGCTTTCTGTTGAGGAGGATAAGTCCTGCAGCAGATACGCAACCAAGCATTACAGCAAGTGCAAGAGTGATATCTCTTGTATCACCGGTGCTCGGTGAAGATGTGCTTGTTCCAGTGCCGGTGCCTGTGCCGGTACCAGTGCCTGTGCCGGTACCAGTGCCTGTACCGGTTGATACAGAGTAAGGAGCAACGGTAAGGCCCTGAGTGTAGTTATGGCGTGCACTGCCTTTAACAGAAACCGCTATTGCAACGTTAGAGAAATCAGCATCTGCAAGAGCAATCTCGGTGCCCTTATCGAAAGCAATAAGCTCATCGCCAAGAGCAAGGCTAAGCTTGCCATCCTTATAGGTTATGGTGTAAGTTCCGTTAGGAGCCTTAAGGGTGCCCTTAACAATCTCTCCGCTATCATAGTGTGCGCTTGACTCAACATCGTTTACTGTATAAGTAGCAGCTACTGTGCCCTTGTAGGAAACAATTATAGATACGTCAAATACGCCCGCAGATGTGTACTCTCTCTTGAACTCAACTACAACATCTCCGACTGTGATAGAAGAAGTGTTGCCGTTGGTTGACTGCTGGTTAAAGAAGTAAACATCACTGGTTACGGTGAAAGCATCACCAAGGTCATAGTTATCAACAGTAGTGATCGTTGCTTCGGCCTGCGACATTGTGATAAGAGCGTTGCCGGTAAGGGTAATATCAACATCGCCTCTGGTGGTAAATTCTTTAGCAATCAAGGATGTGTCGCCTTCCCATTTTGTAACATCCTCCATAAGGTTGGTTGATGCTTCAATCTTTATGGCGTCATTTTCCTCTTCTTCTGTGCAAATGGTGTAGATGCAATCGTAAACGAAGATTGTTCTTCCGTTACTTGTTACGCCTGCGCTGAAGTTAACTCCATTGAAAGCAGATGCGTCAATTGCAAAGGAAGAGCCGTTATCAAAGGTTATGGCCACGCCCTCGTACAGAACGGAAAGGTTGGTTCCGTCATACTTAAGGGTGTAGGTTCC
>CAYYGY010000029.1:0-7914 GCA_964471735.1 uncultured Eubacteriales bacterium | reverse complement strand
CCACATAGTTTTGTGTGGCTTGCTGTTCGGCATATGCGGTTTTGCTGTCACTAAGATATTTATGACGCCCCAGTATCAGGCCAGCGGTAAGATGATAGTTAATACCAGAGAGGTCCAGTCCCAAAATGTAACCACCGATCAGGTCAATTCGGCACAGGAGATGTTAGAGGCGTATGCCGTAATAATCAAGAGCCGTACGGTGCTTAATCAGGTTATCGACAATCTTGATCTTGATATTAGCTACGCGGAACTTGTTTCAAAGATAAGCATATCCAGCGTTTCCGACACGCAGATAATGCAGATATCTGTTACGGATTCCAGTGTTAAACGTGCTACCAAGATCGCCAAAGAGATACTGAAAGTATCACCGGAGATCATATCCGAAACGACAAAGATAGGCTCACTCAATGTGGTGGAGGACGTATATTCAAGTTCTGAACCGGTCTCGCCCAACGTAACGAAAAACACTCTCTTAGCATTTTTAGTAGGAATTATGATTCCTGTTGCCATTATAATTATATCTATGATATTCCAAAACACTTATAAGTCAGACGTGGATGTAAAGACCGACTTGGACTTACCGGTTTTGGGTATTATACCCAATGTTGAAGATCTGGGTGCAAAAACCCTCGGACATAAGAATGTCTCAGCCAGATAAGGGAGTGCGGTCGTGAAAAAGAAGAATAATGTAGGTACATCTGTGAAGCAAATGATCTTGTCACAAGACTCGCCATTTGCATATGCAGAAGCATATAAGCTTTTGCGAACCAACCTTAATTTTGTTGCATCTACAATAAACGGATGCAAAAAGATAGTCGTTACCAGCGCAATGCCTAATGAAGGAAAAAGCGTGCTTTCGATAAATCTTGCAGTGACTCTGTCAGAGCTGGGATACAAAGTTCTACTTATCGACTGCGATTTAAGAAACCCGTCTATACACCGCTATCTCAGGGTGAAGGAGAGCTACCTTCAGGGCCTTTCCACAGTGCTTTCAGGTCAGGCAGAGCTTGGCGACTGCATATATTTGCATCCGACGTATAAGTTTAACTTTATCGTGTCCGGCGCTGTTCCCCCTAATCCGAATGAACTGCTCTGCTCAGCGAAAATGAGCATGATGCTGGAAGCCCTTGCAGAGAGTTTTGACTATATAATCTGCGACGCACCCCCTGCCGGTATCGTTTCCGACGCGCTGGTTCTCAGCCGCATAACAGACGGAGTCATACTTTCGATCAAGCAGGGAGAAACAAAGCGTAATCAGGTAAAAGCGGTCAAGCAGGCGCTTAATGATGTTAACGCCAATATAATGGGTGCCGTGCTTACCCAGTGCAATGTTAAGGATATAAAGGAGAAATATTCCTATCACAAGTACGGATATGACTATGTGTACGGTTATGGAGAAACCCGCAATTAATACCAAGGTGAAATTATGATTGATATCCATACCCACATATTACCCGCAATTGACGATGGTGCGGCCGATGCTGACGAGGCGCTTAAGCTGCTGAAGGCAGAGATAGAAAACGGCATTGACAAGGTTATATTCACGCCGCATTTCGATTGTACAGTTTCCTCGCTCGATGCGTTTTTGCAAAACAGAAGTGAAGCGTGCGAACGGCTTTTGAAAAGGGCTGAGGGCGAAGTAATACCACAGTTCAAGCTTGGTGCAGAGGTCAAATTTTCCATTGAAATTTTAGATCTGGATTTATCAAAGCTGACACTCGGAGAAAGCAGTTATCTGTTGCTTGAATTGCCGTACGACCGTTACCCGACTTTTGTTGATCAGGTCATAACCTCAATGCGACAGCGCAACATAACTGTGATACTGGCTCACATTGAGCGGTACACATACTTTCGCGAGCATCCTAACTTGCTCGTAGAACTTCTTGAGCGCGGTGCTTTAGCACAGGTTACAGCCGACAAGCTGATAAATACAAAGCGTCGCTCTTTCACATCAATTTGTATAAAAAACCATCTCGCACAATTTATCGCCTCGGATACTCACAACATAGCAAAGCGTCCTCCTTGTCACGCACAGCTATCCTCTGCGGTGCCTCAACCTCTGCTTGACAGATGCGATGCGTTTGCGCAGTCGGTCTGGGACGACGAAGACACACCTTCTGTGTCACCAAAGAAGCCCTATGGCTTCACATTAAAATCATTTAAAAAATTTTTTAGATAATACTAAAAAGGTGGTGCTTTAAGTATGAAAAAGCTTAAGTCAGTCATCGCGATAGCAATTGCCGTTTGTTTGGTGGCAGTTTGCTTGCCTCTTCTTGCGTCGGCCGATACAACGGTTTCGTTTGAAGTGAGCTTTGTCGATGACACAGGTGCCTCGATCACATCGTTGAGCAACGGCGATACTTTCTGGGCACAGATCAAGATGACCGACTATCAGACAGTAGGAGACATATCAGGAGAAGATTATGTCAGAGCAATAGCTCATGCGTTTATCTATCTTGATGTTTCGGGCGTGGCCCTTACTACCGACGAAGACGGTTATGCTTTGATCACATCTCCGTTCATCGACAGCATTGCTGTTAATGAAGGAACTATTACTGCTGACCTCAGTGATGGAGTACTCTCAATCGGCTTCGAAGCAAGTTCGGTTACAGGAGATTACTGTATAACAAATGCAGACCTTGTAAATTCAGAAGGTGCGTTTATCAATGTAAGATTGATAGCCGTTTCTGATGACACTGTAAGTGCACAGGTCAATACGGATTCATCTGTTTCATTGCTTACTACCGGAAGTGATTGGGAAATCGAGAATGTTGATTCCACAGTCGGTGCAGCAGTTGAGGTTTCAGTTGCAGCCGGACAGTCCGGATATGACTATCACTATGACATAAACAGCGCGGATAACGTAAGTGTTCAGGCGGTTACATCTTGGGATGGTGTAGACAATATCCGTAAGGCGCCGACTGACGACGAGATAACTGCTGCAAACACCGCAGGCGCAGAATGGCTGTTTTGGCAGTATAACGTCGCAAGCGCAAAATGCGGCGGCTTATACGACTCATCCAATGACGTCGGCTCGCTTCACATGCTGCAGAGCTATAGTAGTTCAGTGGGTACACGTAACGGTTATGCAAACTTTATCAGTGCGGATACCTATGACCTGGGTACCGAATTTAACGCGTCGTTTTCTTTTGGTATGACAAATTGTATGGCAGCCGGAAAACCTGATGGCACGACAACCTATTTCTATAATGAAGACTGGACACAGTTTGTGAATATCGGAGACCTGACGGTAGGTATAAGATATACTGACAATGCAATCAGCAAAGAAAGCTACAGTTATACCAATGAATTCGAAGTATATTTAAGCTATAACGGTACAGAGCTTGATAAGTCGGATTATGCGGTCAATTCGTCTTCTTGGGGCACAGGCTCAGCCACCACAAGTGCTACCTTCGACAGCATATGGACAAATCTTAACGCTGCATTATCCAGCAGCAATAAACCGGATTACAGCAAAAATCAGTATCTGGACCTTAATGTAAATGTTGTGGGCGGCGTGGTAACCGTTACTAACGCGGCAGGTAATGTTGTATGCTCCGGTGATATACTTGATGCAGGGGCTGAAAAGGTCTCCTTTAACGATGCAAGAATTGCATTCAAAGCGCATGATGTCGGAACTGTTTCAAGACCTGGTTTTGTTTCAAATATAAATCTTGACTGGAATGAAATGCAGGTAATAACCGGCGCAAGCCTTACTCTGGGCGACAATGTTGCTGTTAACTTCTATCTTTCGGATAGCGCAGCTACAGCTTATTCTGTAGACTCTCTTGCTATGGTTGTAGATGAGAAAGAGTATGCTGCAACTGAAGATAGCGATGGTACTGTTTATTTCGTATATGACGATGTTACGCCCGCAACGCTCGGCGAAACTATTACCGCTGAGATAGTGAACACAGAAGATTCAACAGTGCTCGATACCGTTGAGTATTCAGCAGAGCAGTATTGCTACACTATGCTTTATAAGTCTGATGACGACCTTACCAAACTGGGCGTCGAAGATCCGGATAAGCTTAGAACGATGATCGTCGATCTGCTTAAATACAGCGAGAGCGCCAGACAGTATTTCGATGTTGAAGACGGAAAAGTTGTCACAAAAGGTCTCGACATCAATCCATCGCTTAAAGCTTATGCATCAAACAGTGATTTGGAACTAGATTATGACCTCGTCCTTGATACCACTGAAAACGCAAGTAAAGATGTCAAGTGGATGAGTGCGGGACTTGAGCTTACACGTTCGGTCTCTATACGTCTCAAGGTTCAGCTCGCTGACACAGTTGCTCCCGAAGATATCACGCTCCATGCTAACGGAAGTGAAGTTGAAAATTATGAGCTTACCAAAGTTTCAGGTAACAACTATTATCTCTATTACAGAGATCTTAATCCTGCACAGATGAAAGACATAGTTACTTTCTCAATCTACTGTGGTGAGGATCAGGTAAGCACAGATATAACCTACAGCGTTCAGTCATACGCTTACAACGCACTGAATAATCAGTCGTCTAAGACTGCTCTTTGCGATTTGGTAACCGCTATGATGCGCTATGGAGAATCTACAAAAAACTATATATCTTAGTATAAGGAGAATTAAATATAAATGAGGCAAGAATACGAATCTCCAATCGCAGAAATTATGCTTTTTTACGACGACATCATAACCTCATCAGGCGATACCAAAGACGATGACGACGATGTTTTTGTAGATTCTGTTGTGAACGCAGAAAAAAGTCTTTAGTTTACACTAACTAACGCTTAAAGGAGAGATAATATGCTAAAACGCATTTTGGGCATAGTCACAGCGATAGCGATGTGTGCGTGTCTGGTTGTGACTGCATTTGCTGACGGTATTGACCTAGATGATTTCGATACCACAGGCGTTGGCGCGGGCAACGAAGAACAGCCCGCCAGCAACATTGTCATGAGCGTAGCGTTCGAAGCCTTTGACGGCACCACACCTTCAAATGTGGCAGGTGGTGTTGTTTGGGCAGTCGTTAAGCTTTCAAATTATGCAGAAGATATCGGCGACGTGAGTTATAGTACAGATATTGAAACGTCGGCATACGACAGAGTTGTTTCCGCAGTGTCTGCAGAGATAGATCTCGGAACAGACGCCTTCAGTTTGTATGCAGACGAAGACGGTGAGATCATTTGGTCTACACCTTACGCATCAATGAATAAGCTCGGTTCGGTTACGGCAGGCCTTTATGATAATGTTATCCACACCCTTGCTTTGACCGATGACAACAGCGGTTTTGACCATCCGCTCTCGAAAGAGCTGTTGGATGAGGCAAACGGTGAGGTTTTCCGTATTGCGCTTATTTTAAATGAAGATGCTGATTACGACATATGCGACCTGCAGGTGCTTGAGAAGGATATTTACAGTGTTTTCAGCAGTAACATAGTCGTTCTCAGCAAAGAGGCCGATAAAAAGGCTTCAACCGCAGATTTTGAAGATCTTAAGCCCACTATAGCTAACAGTACCGACTATGCAGTAGGCAGCTCGACCGGTACCGTTACCGAATTTGACAGTTTTGACGGTTGGAAAACCGGTGATCTAATGAACTGCGAAATTGATTCGTCCGGTCGACTGTATGTATATTCGACTAACAATTCTGTCAATGACCAGACAGCGGGCGACTCAGCCTTGCACAGTCTTTCTGCGCCTGATTCGTTTGTAGACGGTTATGCTGTATATGGTGAAAAGCTGGATCTAAGCAATGGCTTTACCTTCAGTTTCAATGCCAGAGCAGCAGGCGCGACCAATATGTACAACGCAAATATGAAGTACGTTTACGCAAAGGTAGGAGACTATACCTTTGCTATGACCGGCTATACTGTTGCGCAGGTCTTCTACAAGGATGAGTATATTTTTGGTATGTCTGCTACAGAAGGGGTATATGATATCAGCACCTATACATATAAGACCATCAATGATTACGAGGTCTTTAACCGTATCAAGTATGTCCTTGGCTCTACCGACTATAAAGAATCCACAACGGTCTCCGACTATACGTATACACACACCACCACAGACTCGTACTTCGAAGGTCTCGGCCTCGTACAGGAGGGCAAACTTAGCAATCTTAGCAATATCACCTATACTATTAAGCTTGTCGGTGATACGCTGACATTTGAAAAGTATGTCGGTGAAACGCTGGTGTTCAGCCTTTCGAAAGACGAGATCGACACATCGACCTTTGATAACGCAAAGGTGGTACTGGGCGGTGAGCACGCTTTCCGTAATGCCGGGTACTTCAATAATCCAAAGCTTGAAATGTCGACTGATATATCTTACACCCAAAACGGCGATACTGTTTACACAGGAATAACTGTCGGCACAAATGAAAAGGGCATTACTTACTCTGCTGAAAGCGCTGACCTCGGCACGGCAACCCTTGTTAAGTTGACCACCGTAGAAGGCGATATTGATTCAGACGGCAGTGTAAAAGCCTCTGACTACACCACGTTTAAGGCAGTAATGACCACTTCCGAAATGCCTGCTATGAATGCTGCCCAAATGATGGAGGCAGACTTCAATCTTGACGGAACCATAAATATGTTGGATGTCAGAGCGTTCTGGCTGTCGTTTACGAAGACAGCGCGAACAAGTGCATATTTAAGATAAAGGAGGGTGAGCTAAATGAAAAGATTCAATAATGAACGCAAAATCATATCTGCAATATCCCTTTTGTGTGTTATTGCGATAGTTGTATCTATGGGCATTGTTACAAGCGCAATCGAAACAACTGTTGTTGACGATGGTGTGTATTCCGGTTTGACCGGAAACACGGTAACGATCGACGGCGTAGAATATTATGAGGGAACACGTGATCCTTACCAGTGGCCGTTTTCCAGCACCTCTATTTGGAATATGCCGATTGGTTCCGACGCCGAATATGCGGACACCGGCTTTGATAACGGCTGGACTTGGGCAGGAAGTTCTTCAGAAGTAGGAGAATACGGATATACTATGAGCTTTGACGAGGAGCTTATTGCCAAGACAGACAGTGAAGACGAGTATCTTGACGTTTATGCCGCTTCGCAAAGTAACCAGTGGCCTTCTGACAATTTAGACGAAAACGGCAACCCCTATACCCTTGACACTGAGATTTATACCAGTGCGGGATTGGGCCGCCCCTATCTCGGCACCATCTACTGGCCGTCAGCCATTGAAACATATACCGGCTCTTACCGTATTGCCGGCTGGTCATATGATGCAACTACAAAAAAATACACCATAACCGAATATAAATATACCACTTCAGGCAATAACTGCGTCGCAATACTCCAGCCTGACGGACGCACTGTGTCACAGCTTCAGGCTTGTTACCGCAAGGATTCGACCGTTGGCTATATCACCGGACTAATGGCTTCAGACGAAGATATCTACGGCGATGGCATAGGCGGTACCCATTGGGGCAGCGGACTTTCTTCGTTCGGCGGCTCTATCCGCGAGGGTGAGGTTACAAGCGGCGCTATACGCCACGCGCTTAAGATGAACATCTACGGCTTGGAATGGCTGTATTACAATGCATCTGAAAACAACTTCGGCTATAAGTGGCCCGCCTCTAACGCTGACGTCAGTGATAACACTGATACGACAGATAAAAACTATTATGGCGGAGAAAATCCAAATCTCGTAATGGGCTCACTCCTTGCTCTCACCGAAGAGGATTACAATACTCTTAAGGGCAACATGAATACTGAGCTTGGGGAAATCTTGCTTGATACATATCGCTACTACGGAGCCTATGTTGTTGACAATACTGCAAAGTACGGCTGGTCTCTCTGTGGTTCAGAGGAAGCAAAGACCGAGATTTTCGAAAACTACGGTATCGACCGTGAGACCTATACTAGACTCACCGACGAAACTCACCTTAAGTATATGAACCTTCT
>CAYYGY010000028.1:4324-7921 GCA_964471735.1 uncultured Eubacteriales bacterium | reverse complement strand
GTTAAGGGAATGGTTCCCGATACCACCATCGGCCGCAAGGCATTGACCCGTCTTTCCGTTTTCAAGGGCGCTGAACACAATCACGCCGCTCAGAAGCCGGAAGCTTGGGAATTTTAAGAGAGGGAGGACGCTGTAAATGTTTGAATCAACACCTTATTTCTACGGTACCGGCAGAAGAAAGAGCTCTGTAGCTCGTGTTCGTGTTTATGCTAACGGCACCGGCAAGATCACCATCAACGACAGAGATATCGACGATTACTTCGGCCTCGATACTCTTAAGCTCATCGTTCGTCAGCCGCTCACTCTTACCGGCACTGAAGGTAAGTTTGACATCGTCTGCAAGGTTGCAGGCGGCGGTGTTACCGGTCAGGCAGGCGCTATCCGTCACGGCCTTTCCCGCGCTCTCCTTCAGTTTGATGAAGAGCTTCGCGGCACACTTAAGAAGGCCGGTTTCCTCACTCGTGACCCGAGAATGAAGGAGCGTAAGAAGTACGGTCTTAAAGGCGCACGTCGTGCACCCCAGTTCTCAAAGAGATAATCAAGTTCATTTTTCAAATCCCCAAAACATCAGTGTTTTGGGGATTTGTTCATTCTCAAGACTGTCTAAAATCGTCAAAGATTTTGGCGGTATGACATATTCCTTTTTTACTGCAAATAATTCACCGGGTCTAACACCTGAATATATAAGCATCAGAATCACTTGAATATATTCATTCTTTTCTGACCATACATCAGCAAAGTTGCACCAACAAACGCATAACCGTCAACAGAATAATTTTCGCTTCTTTATACAGCAAAACCGCCGTACAGTGTACAGCGGTTTTGAAAATTTAAGCGTTGCTATTTCTTCTCTTCGTGATACTCTTTCTCGGTGTTGACGCTCCACACATTTGACTTGTCCTCTTTCGCGGTGCGGATATTGTCGACAGCCTCAAACGCGGTGACCATAGAATGGTCCATATTGTTATAGCGGTGCTGGCCGTTTCTGCCGATGCAGTAAAGATTACCGAACGAATCCAGCCAGTTAACAATACTGTCCATTTCGGCATAGGTATCGAAGTAAGCCGGATACGCCTTTTTGACTCGCTCACGGTGCGCATCAAGCACATTTTCGCGGTCAATTATCTCCATTTTTACCAACTCATCAACGGCAAATTTAATTGCCTCATCATCAGACATATTCCAAAACTCATCGTTTTCCTCGCAGAAGTACTCAAGGCCTATCCAAACGGTATTTTGCGGGTCCTCGACCATATACGGCGACCAGTTGTTGAATATCTGAATACGGCCGAGCTTTACATCGGTATCCTGAACATATATCCAGCAGTCGGGAACGATGTCGCCGAGCGTCTTTTTACCGGTTTTATTAACAAGGTTGAGCCGATCTACAAGCAAGCCCACCGTCACAAAATCGCGGTAAGGCAAGCCCTCGGCCGCCTTTGCGATGTTTTCGGGCACGGCTGTGCCGGAAAAGCCGGCAACAAGGTCTTTGACAGGCATTGTCGAGACGAAATCATCAGCCTCGACAGAAATCTGCCGGCCGTTTTCGGTGTATGTGACAGAGCATATCTTGCCGCCTAAAACATTTATATCCGAAACACGGCAACCTTTTTTGATAACGCCACCCATTTTTACCACGTCCTCAGCAACGGCCTCCCAAAGCTGGCCGGGGCCGAACTTCGGATACACAAACTGCTCTATCAGCGAGGTCTCGACCTGAGCATCTTTCTTTGATGGGAATATCTTGCGGAAAATATCCTTGATGACAGCGGCAATAGACAGCCCCTTAACACGCTGAGCTCCCCAGTCAGCAGATATTTTTGACGGCGCGCGGCCCCACAGTTTTTCGGTGTATCCGCGAAAGAACATATTGTACAGCACCCTGCCGAAGCGGTTTATATAGAAGTTTTCAAGGTTTGTTTCCTCAAGCTTGAAAAACACCGAATACAGGTATGAAAAGCCTGCCTTTACCGTTGTAATGAATCCCATATTCTTGATGGTATCCCACTTAAGCGTGACGGGATAATCGAAAAAGTGCTTGTTATAGTAAATGCGGCTTACGCGCTCACGAATGAGCATGACCCTGTCCTCTTTTTCAGGGTCGGGCCCGCCCTTGGCAAGCTCTTTTTGGCGGTTAAGTATAATATCGTCGACTGAAGGTGCGCCCTGAGTCGGCATAACGTTCTGCCACCATTTTGTCACGCGCTCGTCCTTTGAAAAAAAGCGGTGTCCGCCGATATCCATTCGGTTGCCGTTGTAGCGCACGGTTTGCGAAATGCCTCCGATACGGTCGGACTCCTCAAGCACGAGCACCTCATACCCCTCGTTGCATTTAAGCAGTTCATACGCGGCGGTAAGGCCGGCGGGACCCGCTCCTATAATAACGATTTTTTTCATTTTTTGATCCCCTTTGCAATGAGGTAGTAAAAAAACTTTCTTGCGCAGAAATTCCACACAAGCACTATTGCGGCCGCAACGGTCTTAGCAAAAAATTTTGCCGCATAGTCGCTTATCCAGATGCTAAACAACATCATAAAGCCGTCAAACAGCCAATTGGTCAGCAAAAGCCCTATAAGGCTTATGATAAGTATAACCAAAAATTCAACAATGGGCTTGTCCTGCCGCTGCTGAAAAACCATCAGCTTTGACAAAAGGTAGTTAGTCACCACGCCGACAATAAAACCTGCCGAAACATAGACAAACGAAACATCGGTGAACACCGAAACAAACAGCAAAACCGCCGTATCGACAACAAACGAGATTCCGCCCACCAGAAGATATCGCACAAACTGCAGCGCAGGCGACGGACCTTTTGAAAAAAGAAGCGCGCCTAACTTGCCTGCAAATGTTTCAGCCCTACGTACTTCACACGGTATTATATCCTTAAAAATCATCTGAAGCCTCACATTATTTCAGGGTCGTAAACCGCACGCTCGCCCCCGACAAATTTCGGTCGGGTGCGTGCAAACACCACGTTGGCCTGTCCTATTTTTTCAATACCGGTGCGCACCGGAACGGCAACCGCGCGAAGATGCATACCGATAAGCGTTCCGCCGATGTCCATTCCTGCGGCGGCCTGAACCGCCTCAACAGCGCAAGGCTTTTCAAGCGCGGCCCAGACATTGGTCGCAAACGAGCCGCCCGCCTTTTTCTGCGGTACGGCGTTTACGAGGGTGAGCCCATGCTCCCTTGCGGCCTGCTTTTCAATTATTATTGCCCTGTTAAGGTGCTCACAGCACTGAGCGGCAAGCCAAATACCGTTTTCTCTCAAAACAGGGTAAATTCCGTCAAGCACAGCCTTTGCCGCGTCTAAGTCGGAGTCCTTCCCGATACTGCCGCCCATTACCTCGCTAGACGAACAGCCTACAACAAATATATCGCCCTTTTCAAGTCGGGCCGTATCAAGCAGCCGCAGTACACCCTCGCGGGCGGCTAAGGTTATATTGTTCACAAAAAAGACCCCTTACTCATATTATTAATATTATTATACTCCCTTTCAGCCGTTTTTCAAGCCAATATTTAAAATAAAAATAATAATTATTATTGTATTTTGCTATTGAAATTATTTTGCAGTTGCTGTATAATGATTCCAAACGA
>CAYYGY010000028.1:0-4314 GCA_964471735.1 uncultured Eubacteriales bacterium | reverse complement strand
AATTTAAATGTCAAAAAACGGATTGCTTGAATATATAGTTGATAAAAAGCACCACGCTTTCAGACACACGGTCGACTGGGATCTGGCGGCAGAATATTCGCAGAAGGGGCTTACCCCTGAAGAAAGAATGAGCGACCGCTTTGAAAGAATGATAAACGAGGAAAAGGCGGTCATTCTTCCCGACGAGCAGATATGCTTTATGCG
The DNA here is from genome assembly GCA_964471735.1 of uncultured Eubacteriales bacterium. GTDB lineage: Bacteria > Bacillota > Clostridia > Oscillospirales > Acutalibacteraceae > RGIG2206. The sequence continues at coordinate 4,110 of CAYYGY010000028.1, read as the reverse complement.
TACGGTTGCAAACCTGCCCGACGTGTTCACTGAGGCTGAGTGGGACGAGATAAAGAGCAAGCATTACATTCACGAGCTTGGATATATGTCAAACCTCTCGCCCAACTACTACGACACCATTGCAGTCGGTCTGCTGGAAAAGCGCAAGGCCGCTGACGAGTACGGTGTTCGCGCCATCGACAGCATAATCAGTCTTGCAGACCGCTACAAGGCCGAGGCTGAGCGTATCGGCAGGGCCGATATCGCTGAGGTGTTAGAGCAGGTTCCGCGTTATCCTGCGCGAAATTTCCGCGAGGCGCTTCAGTTTTTCCGCATACTTCATTATGCGCTGTGGCTTGAAGGCAACTATCACAACACCGTCGGCAGATTTGACCGCTATATGTATCAGTATCTTAAAAAAGATATTGACGCAGGCATTTACACCCGCGAAACGGCGCTCGAACTGCTTGAGGACTTCTTTATTTCCTTCAACAAGGACAGCGACATCTATGTTGGCGTTCAGCAGGGCGACAACGGCCAGAGTATGATGCTCGGCGGTATTGACGAAAACGGCGAGGACGTTTTCAACCTGCTTTCCGAGTTGTGCCTTCAGGCAAGCTACAACAACAAGCTTATTGACCCGAAGATAAATCTGCGCGTCGACAAAAACACGCCTAAAGAGCGCTACACCCTCGCCAGCCACCTCACAAAGGCAGGGCTCGGTTTCCCGCAGTATTCAAACGATGACATCGTTATTCCTGCACTTGAAAGCCTCGGATACGAGCACAAGGACGCTGTAAACTACACCGTAGCGGCGTGCTGGGAATTTATAATTCCGTTTGTCGGCGGTGACGTAGCCAATATCGCCGCGCTTTCGTATCCTAAGGCGGTCGATACCGTTCTCCACCGTGACTTTTTGGAATGTGATACATACGAGCAGTTTTTCGACAAGGTCAAGGCTGAGATAGCCTCTGCCGCCGACGCTATCTGCGACGGTATAAAAGACCTGTGGTTTGTACCCAGTCCGTTTATGAACGTACTTATGGACTGTGACATCTACAACAGCGGCAAGTACAACAACTTCGGTATTCACGGCTCAGGTATCGCCACAGCGGCAGACTCGCTTGCCGCGCTTAAGAAATATGTCTATGAGGAAAAGACCATAGACCGCAAAACCATGCTGGAGGCTGTCGACAGCGACTTTGCCGAGCACGCAGAGCTGTTGCCGCTGCTTAGATTTGAATCGCCAAAAGTCGGCAACAACGACGACTATGTTGACTCCATAGCAGTCGAACTGCTTGACTGCTTTGCCGATGCGCTTGATGGTAAAACTAACTGCCGAGGCGGTGTATACCGTGCCGGCACGGGAAGCGCAATGTACTATCTGTGGCACGCAAACGAGATCGGCGCGTCGCCTGACGGCCGCCGCAAAGGCGAGGCGTTCGGCACCAACTTTTCGGTAAGCCTTTTTGCGAAGACCAAGGGCCCTGTATCCGTAATCGCATCGATGTCTAAGCCTCATTTTGAGCACGCCATAAACGGCGGTCCGCTCACGCTTGAGTTCCACCAGAGCCTGTTTGCTGATGATGACAGCGTTGAAAAGGTAGGCGCACTGGTCAAGAGCTTCATCGACAGGGGCGGCCACCAGCTTCAGCTTAACACCGTCAACCTCGAAAGAATGCTTGACGCGCAGAAACATCCCGAAAACCACCGCCAACTGGTCGTGCGTATCTGGGGCTGGAGCGCATATTTCGTCGAGCTTGACAAGGAGTATCAGGACCACGTTATCGCCCGTCAGGCATATTCTGTATGACAGGCACGATTTTTGACATAAAAGAGCTGGCCGTTCACGACGGCCCCGGCATACGGGTAACGGTGTTTTTAAAGGGCTGTCCGCTGAGATGTCGGTGGTGCCACAATCCCGAAGGCCTGAGCATCAAGCCGCAGTTGATGTATAAAAACAGCCGTTGCCTTAATTGCGGCAGTTGTTTAAAGCCCTGCGCGCATGAGGAATGTGCCCCGTTCGGCAGGTGTCTGCACGCCTGCCCTGAAGGTTTGCTGAGTGTTTCGGGCAGGGTGGTCGACTCTGCTCAGCTTGCAAACGAACTTGTGAAATCGGGCTCTATTCTGGGCGATGCGTTTGGCGGAGTGACGTTTTCGGGCGGTGAACCGCTGATGCAGTATGAGTTCTTGCTTGCAACAGCCGCTGAACTTAAGAAGCGCGGTATCCATCTGTGCATCGAAACCAGCGGCTATGCTAAGCCTGAGGTGTTCTCACAGGTGCTTGACGCCGTTGACTTTGTGATAATGGATATAAAGCTTGCCGACAGTGAGCAACATAAGAAGTATACGGGCGTAGGCAATGAAGAGATACTTACAAACTTTGACACTTTGCGCCATAGCGGCAAGCCGTTCATTATACGCACCCCGCTGATACCGAACATCACCGACACCGACGAAAATCTTTCACAGATAGAGCGGATAGTCGGCGGTGCCAAATGGGAAAAACTGCCCTACAACGCGATGGCGGGCGCCAAGTACAAAATGCTCGGTATGGAGTATCCTATGGATAATGCGCAGTAAAAAAGACTCCTTAAGTTATATCGTTGATCTTAACAGAAAAATTGTTATGACAAACAAAAAGACAGATTGTGTAAAAACCATCTGTCTTTTCTTTTTATAGCGGATTTGAGTGGAATTTTTGATATTCTGCATTAAAGAAAATTTTCGCTTTTAAAATGCATAATCTCCCACATCATCTGTGTACCCATACAAAACCCCTCAATAAAGCACTCTTTTTCAGATATACAGCTAAGGTCTGCAATATTATCTCCTATTTTTTCACAAAGTTGTTTTCCTCGGTTGTCTAATAACAGCATTAATTCATCAAGACATTCCGTAAGTTGATTGTTAAGTTTTTGGTACTCACTGCCATTTTTTATATACCTTTCTAAAGGATTAATATTTCCGTTATATAACTCCTCAAGTATAGACATCTTTATTCCTCCATGTTTTAAATAATTACGTGTATATTTTAGCGCAATTTCCGCTAAAAGTCAATAGTGGATTATGCGCTAAGATATAATGGATATAAATACATCAGTTTCAGTGGTGAGTATATGCTTTATCAAAGGATAAGAGATTTGCGGGAAGACAAAGATTTAACCCAACAGAAAATGGGAGAAATTCTTTCATGCAGTCAACGTGTGTATAGTAACTATGAACGTGGTGAATTAGATATACCTACTGAAATATTAATTAAGTTGGCAGATTTTCATAATGTTTCTGTTGATTATATCTTGAATCGGACAGATAAAAAAGACTTTTTAAAATAGCACAGTAAAGGTCGTATGCACATTTGCATACGACCTTTTTAATTATTATCAGACAACCAAAGACCCTTGCCTAAAAAGCCGGCAAGACCGCAGATTTTGACTGAGGGATTGTGCTATCCCGTTGCAGTGGCCGGCTCCTCTCGTCAGAGAAAGTCAAGATTGTTTTTTGAGAAGGCGTTTTTCACTTATATATCGACTGTATACTATCCGAGCTTCTGACTTTCGACCTCAAACCAGAACACAACGCCTCCGTCGGTGTTAAACACACCGAAGTCTTTTTTGTGCGCTATCATTATAGCGCGCACGATGCTCAGCCCCAGACCGACTCTGCCTGCAGTGCGGTTATGCGATTTATCGGCACGGTGAAAGCTTTGCCAGATGTTCTCCATTTCGTCATCGACAATGTGTTCTCCCGAATTGAAAACGCACACCCTTACATTGTCGCCGTACGGCTCGGTGTAAATGCGTATCTGGCCGTTTTCGCAAACGTGGCTCAGCGCATTGTTGAGATAGTTTTGAAGCACCTGACCTAACATCAACTTGTCACCAATGACAGGCTCACGGTCAGCGATATCAAGGCTGAATGAGGCATCGCTGCTTTCTATTGCATCAGCGCTTCTGTCGATGATGTTGAGCACGACCTCCGACAAGTCAAAAGGCTCGTAATTTAAATCCACTCCGCTTTCTATCCTTGAAAGTTCAAGCAGGTTCAGAACAAGCTTGTTCATACGCTCGGTTTCGTCCTTTATGACCGAGCAGTATTTCTGTTTTGTTTCCTCATCGTCAACTACACCGC
>CAYYGY010000027.1:0-7935 GCA_964471735.1 uncultured Eubacteriales bacterium | reverse complement strand
ACGGCTATGTGTTTCTCTATACCACCAATGCCATAGATCTGACGGACAGAAACAAGTCAGGCCTTGTCGACGCGTGCAAGGTGCTTAAAAACGTTGAGGACATTGATATAGTGCGCTTTAATGAAAAAGACGTGGTGCGCCATCAGCTTGTGCAGAGGATAGTCAAGGCGTACGAAAAGTATGACAGCGCGAAAAGAGGCAAACAGAATGCAAAAGACTAAGGTCGTTATAATAAACAAACAGAAAAAACTGCCTGCAGACAGCGGTCTGCGCTCGCTTATACGCAAGGTGTGCGCCGCTGTGCTTAAGCAGCAGCAGTTTGGCTCAGGCGCTGAAATCAACGTAAGTCTTGTTGATGACGAAACTATTCACGTGTTGAACCGCGATTTCCGCAACGTAGACCGGCCGACCGATGTGCTGTCGTTTCCGCTGGGCGAGGGCGGAGAGTATGACGTTGACTTGCAAACCGGATTAAAACAGTTGGGTGACATCGTCATCTCGCTGGAGCACGCGGCCGCGCAGGCGGAGGAATACGGCCATTCATATGAACGTGAGGTCGGCTATCTTACCGCCCACTCGATGTTACATCTTATGGGATATGACCACGTTAATTCTGACGAAGAGGCAAAGGTTATGCGCTCTCACGAGAAAGATGTAATGAAAATGATAGGACTTGAGAGATAAGGAGTACAAAAATGTCATCAACCACTGCTTTTATAGCAATAGTAGGCCGCCCGAACGTGGGCAAGTCTTCTCTTATGAACAAGATGCTGGGCTCAAAGGTGGCCATAGTTTCGGACAAGCCGCAGACGACACGCACAAGAATAATGGGTGTGCTGACGGAAAATGAGTGCCAGTTGGTTTTTATCGACACGCCCGGCCTTTTCAAGCCAAGAAACAAGCTTGGAGAGAGCATGGTCAAGGCTGTTGACGACTCGGTAGGAGATGTTGATGCGTGCGTTCTGGTCGTTGATGCGTCTAATATGCACAAGGATATGTCGCCTGCGCCTGCCGAGGCTGAACTGATAGAGCGGTTTAAAAAGCAGAAGATGCAGGCTGTGCTGGCGATAAACAAGATAGATCTGGTCGGGGACAAGACAAAATTGCTTGAGATAATCGCGGCGTATTCAAGGCTTTATGATTTTGCGGTCGTGGTGCCGATATCTGCCCAAACGGGCGACGGTGTCTCCGCGCTGAAAGAGGAGATAAAAAAGTTTGCACAGGAGAGTCCGCATTTCTTTGCCGACGACTCGCTGACCGACCAATCAGAGCGCACGATAGCCGCCGAGATCATACGTGAAAAACTGCTCAGAAGCCTTAATAAAGAGGTGCCGCACGGAATAGCGGTCGGCATAGAAAAATTTGCCGATTCAAAAACAAACGCGGGCGAGGACATCATTGATATTGAGGCTGTGATATATTGCGAGGCCGAAAGCCACAAGGGCATAATAATAGGCAAGGGCGGCAGTATGCTAAAGCGCGTATCGTCGCACGCAAGGCAGGATATGGAGCGCTTTTTCGGCTGCAAGGTCAACCTGCGGTGCTGGGTAAAGGTCAAGGAGGACTGGCGCAACCGCCAAGGCTTGATACACAACTTCGGATTGGACTGATTTCCCACTGATAAATCTCTTTGCCGATGTAACAATATAAATACGGAGATGTAAAGAGATGGACAAAAACACAGCTTGGCAGGACTTTTATATGACGGGAACGGTGGAAAGTTACCTTAGATATGTGAGTGTCTGCAAGGGAGAAAACAGGAATGAAGATAAACACGGACGGCTTAATAATCAAACGGGGATCAGTCGGTGAAAATACCCGACTGGTCACCGTTTTGACCCGCGACTTGGGACTGATACGGGGCTTTGTTCACGGCGCATCTAAAACAAAGGGCAAGTCTGTCAGCGCGACCGATATCTTGTGTTATTCAAGTTTTACAGTTACACGAAATAAGGATACATATACGATAAGCGAGGTCACACCAATTGAGGTGTTCTTCGACTTAAGAAACGACATTCAGCAGCTTAGCCTTGCACAGTATTTCTGTGAGGTCGCGATGAACCTTGCTGTCGAGGGCGAAAATGCTGAGGAACCGCTCAGGGTGTTGTTGAACTGCCTTTATATGCTTATGAAAAGGCTTCGCCCGCCAACACAGATAAAGGCGATTTACGAGCTCAGGGAGATGTCGCTGGCGGGCTTTATGCCCGACCTTTCGTGCTGTTCGGGCTGCGGCAGGCAGGATATCGGCGCCGCTTGGTTCGATTATGTTGAGGGCAACGTTAAGTGCGAGGCTTGCGGCGGCAACGGCAGTTATATTTCGTCAGGCGTGCTTGCGGCCATGCGGCACATCGTTGGGTGCGATATAGAAAGGCTGTTTTCGTTCGAACTGCCTACAGAGTCGCTTAAGTCGCTCGGCAGCGTGACAGAGCGGTATTTAATTACACATTGTGACAGGGATTTTACGGCTTTAAAATTTTACAAGAGTCTATGATCCGAGGAGAAACATATGACCGATTTTGAAAAACATTATAAGGTGCTTGAGCTTGACAGGGTGCTCGATAGGCTGGCACAAATAAGTGGCAACGCTGATGCGGCTTTGCTTGCGCGCGGCCTCAGACCGTCGGGCGATATAAATGAGGTGCGCCGTCTGCTTGGGCAGACAGATTGCGCCTATGTGCTGACGGGGCGCTACGGTTCACCTTCGTTCGGCTCGATGAGCAACGTCAAATCGGCGGTAAGAAGGGCGCAGGCAGGCGCCTCGCTTTCTCTCAGAGAACTGCTGGATGTGGCTGAAAATCTGAGGGTATACCGCTCGCTAAACGAGTGGAAGTCGCGCTTTCCGGACAAGGGCGTGCTTGACGGTATATTCGAGGGTGTAGTGCCGTTCAGACAGCTTGAAAACAGGCTGACGGGCGCGGTTATCAGTGAGGACGAGGTCAGTGATACGGCGTCGCCTGCGCTTGCCGACATACGCAGAAAGATACGCAGTGCGGAAAATTCGGTGCGCGAGAAGCTTGATAAAATCATACATTCTTCGCAGTATCAAAAATATCTGCAGGAGCCGGTCGTTACCATACGCTCAGACCGCTTTGTGGTGCCTGTCAAACTGGAATGTAGAGGTAATGTTGCCGGACTGGTGCACGACACCTCGTCATCGGGTGCAACGGTCTTTGTCGAACCGATGGCTGTGGTCGAGGCAAACAACGACATAAGGGTGCTTCGCTCGAAAGAGGAGGCGGAGATAGACAGAATAATCGCAGAACTTTCCGCCGAGGTCGGTGACCACGCTGATATGATAGGCATCTCGTACGACTGTGCGGTGGAGCTGTGCCTGATATTTGCAAAGGCGCGCCTTGCCTATGATATGAAGGCGACCATGCCTGAGGTCAACGCCGACGGCAGAGTTAAGCTTATCAACGCGCGTCACCCGCTTATCGACCCGAAGAAGGTCGTTGAGGTGACGGTCGAACTGGGAACATATTTTGATACGATAGTTATCACCGGCCCAAACACGGGCGGTAAAACAGTAACGCTCAAAACGATAGGTCTGCTCACACTTATGACTGAGTGCGGGCTTATGATACCTGTGTCTGACTCAAGCGAAGTTGCTGTGTTCGACTCAGTTATGGCCGACATCGGCGATGAGCAGTCTATAGAGCAGTCGCTGTCGACGTTTTCCTCGCATATGGTAAATTTGGTGGATATCCTGTCCTGCGCAGGGGAAAAGAGCCTTGTGCTGGTTGACGAGCTGGGCGCAGGCACCGACCCTGTTGAGGGCGCGGCGCTTGCAAAGGCTATAATCGACCAATTGCGCTTAAAGGGCTGCAGAGTCGCGGCCACGACACACTATGCCGAATTAAAAGCCTATGCTGTTGATACGGCGGGGATAGAAAATGCAAGCTGTGAGTTTGACGTTGAATCCCTCAGGCCTACGTACAAGCTTTTGATAGGCGTGCCCGGCCGCTCAAACGCGTTCGCGATATCTCAGCGGCTTGGCCTTTCACCGGAGATAGTCAACAACGCCAAGGTGATGCTGTCAGCAGAGGATAAGAAGTTTGAGGGCGTTGTCCGTTCGCTTGAGCAGGCGCGCAAGGCCGCCGATGACGAGCGAAAAGAGGTCGCGCGGCTGAAATCAGAGCTTGCCTCGGCGCACGCCGATGCACAAAAGCGCTTCGCCGAAACAGAGGCAGAGCACAACAGGATAATAGAGCGCGCAAAACGCGATGCTCAGCGCATCATTGACAGGGCAAACACGCTCTCGTCCTCGATGCTTAACGAAATAGAAGACCTGCGCAAGAAAGCGAATAAAGCAAACAACCTTGATGAGCTTGCGAGAGCGGCCAGAGCGGCGGTAAAAGCAGGCAGTAAAAGGATGGACAAATCAGGTGTTGACGTCGAGCAGATAAAGTACGAGCTGCCGCGTCCGCTTAAGGTGGGCGACACTGTTTTGGTGACCGATGCGAACCGCAACGGAGAGGTTCTGGCGCCGGAAGATAAGTCGGGCAACGTCACTGTAAGAGTCGGTGCGCTGACAATGAAGGTGCCGATCTCGTCTGTGCGGCTTATTGACAAGCCTGAGAAAAAAGCGCCTGTTTCCGCGCGCAGGAATGTCACCTCCAGAATCGACCGCAAGGTAACCAGAGAAGTAGATTTAAGAGGAATGATGTCCGATGAGGCGGTTATGGAACTTGAACGGTTTATCGACGATTCCCTGCTCAGCGGAATAGATACGCTGACCGTCATTCACGGAAAGGGCACAGGCGCACTGCGCAAAGCCGTGCACGAAAGATTAAAGCGTCACAAGGCGGTCAAGGCGTACAGGCTGGGCCTGTTCGGTGAGGGTGAAGACGGTGTTACAATAGTGGAACTCATGTAGAAAAAGTTGTTATAATCAAAAAATTTACAATTTGTTCACAATTGCTCGCTTTTATATGCTATATTATACGTGTAGAGATATTCGATTACGGAGGTAATGATAATGCGTAACAAGTACGAGTGCCCGATAGCAGAGATTAGTTTGTTTGCTGAAGACATTATCACTACAAGCGATGGAAACGGTGTTATCGTCGGTGGAGATGATATGGATACCGGAATCATTATAAACACGGGTAACAACTGATTGTAGTGATGCGCCGTACAGTACGGCAACAAGTGATATGTAAAACAAAAAAACAACCATAGACCTGTTTAGGGTCTATGGTTGTTTTGGTTTTTACTGTTGAATTTCTAAATTTTCCGCACAGAAAACATCATCATCTAAAAATTCGACGAGAGATATATTAAAACCTTTCGCAAGCATAATAACGGTGCTTAAAGTCACCGTTTTGTTTCGTCCGTTCATTATGCACTGCATACTTCCGTGTTGAATTCCCGATATCTGTTCCAAACGATATTGGGACATATCTTTCTCTTTCAACAACTGAGAAATACGCTTTGCAACAGCGTCATTAACAGTCAAGTTTGCTCCCCCAATAAGAAGATTTAACTACGCATCTTTGCCTACATACATATTTTATCAAGATTTTTAAAAATTATAAGAAGGCACACCTACATATTGGGGATTGATTTGCGATAAACTGCATGATATAATATGAAGGCATACCTACACAAAAGAGGCGTTGAAAAATGATAGTTGCATTTTGCGGACATTCCTACTTCAGTAAAACAGAAGAATACGAGCAGAAAATTTTCCATTTATTAGAGCGAAATGTGGGTGATAATCCCGCCCAGCTATATTTGGGCGGTTATGGCGACTTTGATGCTTTTGCTTACAACTGCGGAAAGAAGTACAAAGAAACACATCCGAATGTATCTCTTGTTTTTGTAACACCATATTTAACTGTTGGGTATCAGCGGAATTGTTTGGAGCATCAAAAGGCAAGGTACGATTCAATTCTCTATCCGGATATAGAGAATGTTCCACCGAGATTTGCGATATCACATCGCAATAAATATATGATAGAAAAGGCTGATTTTGTTATCGCTTATGTAGATCATGATTGGGGAGGAGCGTACAAAACTTATAAGCACGCCAAAAGAAAAGGCAAGGTTGTTTTCAACCTTGCAGAAAAAGAAATAGATTAGAACATTTCGCTTACAATATTGCCGCAAAAACCAAAACAACCATAGACCTGTTTAGGGTCTATGGTTGTTTTGGTTTTCTTATATAAATTTTTCTACAAGCATATCAGGTTATGATTTATCACTGTTTTTCAAAAACGAATTTCTCGTCAATGAAATTGCAAACAACTTTGTCGCCGGTTTTTATGCTTTGGTCGAGAATCTGTTCGCTGAGCAGGTTCTCAATTTTGTTTTGTATCGCCCGACGCAAAGGACGTGCACCGTATACAGGGTCAAAGCCGGCTTTTGCGATGGCATCGATGCAGGAATCCGAAAAGCTAAGCTCGATTTTAAGCTCTGCGACACGCTGGGAGAGCGATTTAAGCATACCCATAGCAATTTGCTTTATGTCGTCGCTTAGCAGTTTGCGGAACACAATGATGTCATCGACCCTGTTCAAAAATTCAGGCTTAAACTGGGTTTTAAGCTCATTCATAACGCTGTCTTTGATCTTTGCATCGTCGTCAGCGACCGCCTCCGAAAAGCCGACGGAAGCTTTTTTCTCGGTTATCAGCCTTGCGCCAACGTTGCTGGTCATAATGATGACGGTGTTTTTAAAGTCGACGTGTCTGCCCTGTGAATCGGTCAGAACGCCGTCCTCAAGCACCTGAAGCAACATATTGAACACATCGGGGTGCGCCTTTTCGATTTCATCAAAAAGTATTACTGAGTAGGGCTTGCGTCGCACTTTTTCAGTCAACTGACCGCCCTCGTCATAGCCGACATATCCGGGAGGTGAGCCGACCAGCTTTGAAACAGTATGCTTTTCCATAAACTCGGACATATCAAGCTTGATAATGGCGTTTTCGTCGCCGAACATTGCCTCTGCAAGGGCGCGGCAAAGCTCAGTCTTGCCGACTCCCGTCGGGCCCAGAAAAATAAATGAGCCAATGGGACGTTTGGGGTCTTTAAGCCCAACTCTGCCCCTGCGAATAGCCTTCGCAACGGCGGTAACAGCCTCGTCCTGACCGACAACGCGCTTGTGCAGTATACTTTCAAGCCGCAGCAGGCGATCGCTTTCGGCCTCGGTGAGCTGTGCGACAGGCACACCCGTCCAGCTTGAAACGACCTCGGCAATTTCTTCTGCTGTTACCGTTCCTGATGCGTGCTCGTTTTCCTCCTGCCACTTTGCTTTTAGCGAGTCAAGAGTGGCCTGCTTTTCCTTTTCTTTGTCACGAAGTGCCGCCGCCTGCTCAAACTCCTGCGCATTTATTGCGGCCGTCTTCTCGTCGCTTAAGTGCTTGATCTCGTCGGCCAGAGCCTTCAGGTCATCGGGCACCGTCATATTGCGAAGCTTGACACGTGAGCAGGCCTCGTCGATAAGGTCTATCGCCTTGTCGGGCAGATAGCGGTCACTGATATATCTGCTCGATAACTGTACAGCGGCAGTGATAGACTCGTCGCTGATTTTTACCTTGTGGTGAGCCTCGTATTTGTCGCGCAGTCCTTTCAAGATAAGGACTGCGTCCTCCTCGTTTGGTTCGCCTACGTTTAACGGCTGGAATCTGCGCTCAAGCGCCGCGTCTTTCTCAATATATTTGCGGTATTCGTTTATCGTTGTCGCACCTATTACCTGAACCTCACCTCTTGCAAGCTGGGGCTTGAGCATATTCGCCGCGTCGGTCGAGCCTTCAGCAGAGCCAGCGCCCACAAGCGTATGCACCTCGTCAATAAAGAGGATAACATCGCCAGCCTTTTTTACTTCGTCTATGGCCGCCTTAACACGCTCTTCAAAATCGCCTCTGTATTTTGTTCCTGCGACCATTCCTGTAAGGTCAAGCGCGACGACCCTCTTGTTTTTCAGCAGTTCCGGCA
>CAYYGY010000026.1:0-7942 GCA_964471735.1 uncultured Eubacteriales bacterium | reverse complement strand
CCACGTGTAGCAGACAATTCTTCCGGACTTAAATCGCAAACATAAGCCTTGCCCATTTTTATTAGTTTGACCGCGCACTCGTAAATGAAATCAAAATAATCGCTTGCATAATAGACGTTGTCCCAGTCAAAGCCAAGCCATTTGATGTCTTCCTTGATGGCGTCAACGTACTCCACATCTTCCTTTGTGGGATTTGTGTCGTCTAAGCGTAAATTACACTTTCCGCCGAATTTTTCTGCTACACCGAAATCTATGCATATCGCCTTGGCGTGGCCGATATGCAGATATCCGTTAGGCTCAGGCGGGAAACGTGTCTGAACTTTGTTGTATACACCCTTTTCAAGGTCTTCTTTAACAAAGTCTTCTATAAAATTACCGTCAGAAACTTTAATGATTTCTTCCATTACAATACCTCTTTTAAAGCTTTAACAGCGTTGTCAATGCGGCTGATAACCTCGTCAGTTCCGAGCACCTTCATAATCTCGCACAGGTCAGGGCTGTTTGTTCTGCCTGTTATAGCGATTCTGATTATTGTTGCCGCATCTCCCGAATGGCCGTTGTATTCAGCGGGATTTTTCTTATACTCTTTAACCTCAGGGCAGAAGTTCGCCTCAGGGCAGATGCTCTTTATCTTTTCAAACCAAGCCGACCTGTCATCATCAGCGGAATATACATTTTTGTATGCCTCAAGTATTTTTAAGGCATCTGTTTTGCTTAGGTGGTCGGGCAGGGGATACTCGTTTTCAAAGCCGTCAAAGAAATATGCTACATAATCTTTGACGTCACTCCATTTTGCAATATCCTTTCTGGGTTTGGGTACATCGCGGTCGATAGAAACTATCTGCTTTAAATATTCTTTGTCGGCAGATATAACATCATAAAACGTCGGGTCGTATTCCTTTGCCCAGCCCAAAATGTAGTTCATAACCGTGTCAGAGTCCATTTTAGAAATAACATTTTTGCTGATATCATTAAGTTTGGCAAGATCAAACAATGCGCCCGAAACACTCATTTTCTTAAGGTTAAGCTTGAATTCGGTGTTTTTCGCGTTGGCGTTTGCTCTGCGCCAATCCTCGAAATCTGAATTGGCAACCGTCAGCATATAATCGGTAACAGCCTCAACAGGATAACCCTGCTGAGCATAGAATCTGACCGCCGCCTCAGGGTCTTTGCGCTTTGAAAGTTTGCGCTTTGAGCCGCCGTCTTCCTTCATAATAGGGGAAACGTGAGCATATTTAGGCGCCTTAAATCCGAGAAGCCTAAACAGCTGTAAATGTTTGGGAACAGATGAGATCCACTCATCACCCCTGATGACGTGAGTCGTTCTCATAAGATGGTCATCAACAGCGTGCGCAAAGTGATAAGTAGGAATACCATCGGATTTGAGCAAAACAAAATCCTCGTCATTTTCAGGCATCTCGATCTTGCCTTTTATCATATCGTCGAAAACGATTCTGTTTGATTCACTGCCCGGCGAACGAAGACGGATAACATACGGCATGCCGGCCTCTATGTTGCATTTTACCTGCTCATAAGTCAGGCTTCTGCAGGCCGCAAACTGACCGTAATATCCGGTGCGAAGCTTATCCTTGTTTTGCTTTTCCCTGTTTGCTTCAAGCGTTTCTTCAGTGCAGAAACAAGGGTAAGCGTACCCCTGCTCCATAAGGCGCTTAACAAAGGTGTGATAAATTTCTGTTCGTTCGCTTTGCTTGTAAGGGCCATAAATGCCCTCGGTCTTATCTGCGTTTACAAAACCCTCGTCAATCTTAATGCCAAAATTCAAAAGGCCGTTTACGATATCTTCAATCCCGCCTGCGACCTCTCGCTTTTGGTCGGTATCCTCGATTCTTACATAAAACAAGCCGTTGCTTGCATCAGCGATGCGCCTGTTTATCAGGCAGGTAAACAGCACGCCGAAATGCAAAAATCCCGTAGGGCTGGGTGCCAGTCTGGTGACTCTTTGGCCTTCCTGAAGGTCACGTGAAGGGTAAAGTTGTTCGTAATATTCAGGCGTTTTAAGTTCCGTGCCGAAAATAAGCTCGGCCATTTTTTCAAAATCTGTCATATAGGGCTCCCTTAAATTTAAATCACCAATAATTATCTCATATTATTGTCAAATATTCAACAGTTAATTTAAGCTTCCGTTAAATTCGTCAAACATTTTTATAACGTATTCTCTTAGATTTGTGTTTTCTTCCTGCGACAGTGTCGGGTCACGCCTGATTATATCCTTTGCAACGTCCTGCGCAAATTTCAGTGCATCTACATCGACAACCAAATCGGACAGCTTGAGCGTGGGCAGACCGTGCTGACGGTCACCAAAAAAGCTGCCGGGGCCTCTTGCTTTCAGGTCCTCCTCGGCGATAACAAAACCGTCGTTTGTTGTGCACATAACATTCAGCCTTTTTTGCGTTGCGTCGCTTTGTGTGTCCGAAACAAGTATGCAGTAAGATCTGTGGCCGCCGCGTCCCACCCGTCCCCTGAGCTGATGCAGCTGTGACAAGCCAAACCGGTCTGCACCCTCTATCATCATTACTGTGGCATTGGGTACATCAACGCCGACCTCAATTACAGTCGTTGACACCAGAATGTCGATTTCACCGCTTGAAAAGCGGCTCATCGTTGCTTCCTTGTCTTTGGCTGACATTTTACCGTGCAAGAGACCGAGACTGAACTGAGACAGGCGGTTTGTTTTCAGGTCTTCAAAATATCGCGTTGCAGAGATCAGGTCAGATTCATTATCTTCAATAAGAGGGCATACGATAAAGGCCTGCCGCCCTTTGTTTACCTGCTTTGCAATAAATTCGAATGCCAGAGCACGCTTTTGCGAGTTGATTAGCCTTGTTTCGACAGGCTTTCTTCCTTGCGGCATTTCGTCAAGCACAGATAGATCGAGGTCGCCGTAAACGATAAGCGCCAGCGTTCTGGGTATCGGCGTGGCCGACATGACCAAGGTGTGCGGTGCTTCTGATTTTTTCGAAAGTGCAGTACGTTGCTTTACGCCGAATCGGTGCTGTTCGTCGGTTATAACCAGCGCCAGATTCTTAAATTCTACCGCCTCGCTTATTATTGCGTGTGTGCCGATTAAAATATCAATTTCTCCGTTTGAAAGCGCCTTCGTTATCTCTCTCTTTTTTGCGGAAGGTGTAGAGCCGGTTAAAAGCGAAACACGCAGAGTTGTTGAACTAAACAATGACTTGAATGAGTTAAAATGCTGTTCTGCCAGAATCTCAGTCGGTGCCATAAGGGCAGACTGATACCCGTTTTTGCAAGCCGTGTAGCACAGCGAAGCCGCAACAGCAGTTTTGCCTGAGCCGACATCGCCCTGAAGCAGGCGGTTCATTTGCACCCCGTTTTGCATATCTCCGACGGCTTGACCGACACAGCGGCGCTGTGCACCGGTTAGAGAAAAGGGGAGCATAGACTCAAATTCCTCGCTGTAATCCTTGTCTATCTTTATTGCCTTGTTCCGCTTGCCGGCTTTGCCGTAATATTGCAAGCCGCATTGTAAAGTCAGCATTTCCTGAAACATCAGTCTGCGCCTTGCTTTTTTTAGGTGCGCCTGACTTTTCGGAAAATGTATGTTCCTTAGGGCTTCTGCCAGATCGGGCAATCGGTATTTTGCACGTATTTCTTCTGGTATAGGGTCATCAAGCCTGTCTGCGTAATCAAGCGCAGCCTTTACGCTTGATTCTATCACATATGACGGCAGTCCGTGTGTTGCGTGATAGATCGGTCTGATGTATGCCTTGTCCGAGGTAATGATTTCAGGTGATTTCATTTCTCTGGAAGCAAGGCCGGCGCTTGCACTGCCGTAAAAAATATATTCTTGATCCTCTTTAACCTTTTGCGCCGCAAAACGGTTGTTGAATATCGTTATCTTCAGCGATACACCGTCTTCTTTAGCAGTGAATTTATACAACGTCATACCCTTGCGTATACGGGATTCTTTTACAGGCGTTGTGACCGTCGCCCTTATCGCGCAAGGCGTATCTATTGGTGCCTCCAACGGTGAAAGCGGGTGTGAAAGGTCTGTGTAAGAACGTGGATAGAAATACAAAAGGGCGTCGATATCAAACACGCCCAACCGTTCGAATAGTTGAGCGCGTTTGGTACCGATACCCTTTAAATTTGTGATGCTCTTGTCAAACAAGACCTTCACCCTTTACAAAATACAAATTATTCTACCGAAATAATGAAGTAGTATATAGGCTGACCGCCTCTGATTGCGGAAACTTCAACGTTTTCGCCCAGCTTTGCTTCAAGAACCTCTCTTACGCTTTCAGCCTGATCGTCAGATACAGCATCGCCGTAAATCAGCGTTACATAAGATGTGTCCTTAGTGCACATAGTACGTGTCAACTTGACAGCGGCGCGCATAAAATCACGCTCTGTGAACACCAGCTTGCCGTTTTCCATTGCAAGAATATCGCCGTCTTTGATTTTAAATCCGTCAAAATCAGAGTTGCGTGCTGCAAACGTGATCTGACCGGTGGAAACCTTTTCAGCCGCGTTCTTCATATTTACCGTGTTTGTGTCTGCGTCTGCGTCGGGATCAAATGCAAGCATGGCAGATATGCCCATAGGAACAGTCTTGGTGGGCAAAACGATAACGTTTCTTGTTGAAAGCGGAACAGCCATTTCAGCGGCCATGATAATATTTTTGTTATTCGGTAAAACAAAAACTGTTTCTGCCGGCGTAAGTTCAATTGCACGCAGAATATCATCGGTGCTGGGGTTCATGGTTTGACCGCCGCTTACCAAATTGTCAACTCCGAGGTCATAGAAAAGCTGTTCGATTCCGTCACCGACACATACGCTTACAAAACCGTATGCGTTTTCTTTCTTGACAGGCGAGTAGGACTGACCGTCGGAGTCAGTGTTGACCTCCTTAAGCTGATTGTTGTCGTGCTTAGCACGTTCATGCTGGTCGCGCATATTCTCAATCTTAAGGTTGACAAGCGAACCAAATTCCAAGCCTTTTTCAATGGCGGTTCCGGGATGGTCGGTGTGAACGTGAACCTTGATTATATTGTCATCGTCAACAACAACCGCGCTGTCACCGATGGTTTCAAGATACGCACGTAAAAGTTTAGCGTCCTTGTCAAAATTCTTGTTAACGATAAACTCGGTGCAGTAGGTGAATGTAATATCGGTCTCATACTCTGCGGCCGCGTTGCGCTCAATGTTAACAGGTGCCGGCCTTGCCTGAGCGGAAGCGGTCTCAATGACCTTGTTGTCGGCAAAAACCGAGCGCATACCTTCAAGAACAGTAACAAATCCCTGTCCGCCGGCGTCGACAACGCCTGCTTTTTTAAGAACGGGCAATAGCTCAGGTGTAGAAGCAAGCGCCTCTTTTGCGCCCTCAAAAGCAGCATCAAAAACAGTTATAAAGTCGTCGCTCTCACAGGCTTTGGCTTTTTCGTGAGCAATTCTGGCAACGGTAAGGATAGTGCCCTCCGTCGGCTTCATAACAGCCTTGTAAGCGGCCTCTACGCCAAGACCAAGCGAAGTGACGAAATCACAGGCGTCCATTTCCGTTTTGCCCTTAAGGCCCTTCGAAAAGCCTCTGAACAATAGCGACAATATAACGCCCGAATTGCCTCTGGCACCTCTGAGCAGTGCTGAGGCAGCCGTCTCAGAAACAGTATCAACACCTACGCCGTTGAGTCTTGACAACTCCTTCACGGCATTGTTGATGGTCATCGACATATTTGTGCCGGTATCACCGTCGGGCACAGGGAAAACGTTTAACTCGTCTATCCTCTGCTTGTTGTTGGTAATATTGTTTGCGCCTGAAATATATGCGTCACGCAAAGTGTTTCCGTTAATCAATAGTAACATCTCCTTTAATTTATCGGGGGACTACTCAGCCTTCATGCCGTCAACATGAACAGATACCTTTTTAACATCAATGCCTGTCGCCTCTTTGACCGTGTATCTTACATTGTGGTCAATGCTGTTGGCAACAGCGTTAATGTTAACACCGAAGGACACGATAATGTGAAGGTCAACGGATATGCTGTCAATGCTGCCGGTCACGATAATGCCTTTATCAATCATCTTACCTCTGGTAAGGAAATTGCGTATCTTTTGATTACCTTTTGGCACCATACCGGCGACACCGTAGCAGGAAACAACAGCGTGACCGATAAGCTTTGCGAAGAAAGCGTTGGACACATATACCTTGCCGTATTTGGTTTCGTAAGCAATCATAATATGTTTCTCCATTCTCCGACTTTGTTTTATATAAAGTGGAAGTGTCGGTGCTTCCTAATTTACATTTTCAATGTTGTTATAAATGTCGCTGACATAAGGGGATAGATGTTGAGCAACGGTATCGGAAGCGATAACCACCCCGTTGCGGTAGCAAACGGGAATAAACGGCATCTCTGAAACGAAACATGAAATAGCAGACAAAACATCAGAGTCACCGTTGTAATATTCTTTAAACGCAGAATATGAAGCACAATCATACGGTATCCCATATATTATATCACGCTTGTCAAATATAGGCATAACATCAAGACTGTTGGAAAGTTTTACCTCTCCAATGTAAAGGTCAAAATCGCCTGATGACAGAAGCGACTGATACTCACTGAAATCGGCCGCAACCGGATCAACCTCTATCCCGCATTTTTTAAGCTGATTTACGATCTGCTTTGCGGCGGCTTCGCGGGCTGCATTTTCTGAATTATACAGCAAGCTCAGCTTAAGTCTTTCGCCGCTGTCATTAATATAATAGCCAAGATCATCTGTCCTATTATAACCCAAGTCGTTCAAATACGCAATAGCCTGATCCTTATTTTGTTTGGAATCTATTGATTCAAGACCGCTTATATCCGGTAAAACCGAGGGATACAGGCTGGTTGCGGGGGTTGCATAATCAAAATATGCGTTGCTGGAAATAGAGACTCTGTCAATACCGAAACTGACAGCCAGCCTGACTTTAACATTTGATGTAGAACCGTAGTTTGAGTTAACACCGATATACACCAGAGAGGTTGAGGCAGTTTTGATTGACTTTCCTGCAAGTTTCGGAATGACCGAGTCGGACAGGTCGGAATAAACCATGCTTATCTTACCGATAGACATATAGTGAGAAAGCGAATCGTCGTCGGGACAATTGATGAGATTTATACATTCAAGTTTTATATCGCCGTTATAATAATTCCGGTTAGCATTAAGTGTGTATACGCCGTTGTCGTACGAGAGCGTGTATCTTCCGCAACCTATTGGGGCAACCGAAAGGTTGTTTTCATTTTTTAGCGAGGCCGTACCCGATTTGATAATGGGAAAGTCAAGGTTTGACGCAAAATGCTTATCAGCATAACCTGTCTCGATGATCACGGTTGAAGAATCCAATGCATAAAAGTTTGAAATATTGAACAGCTTTGACTCATAGTTGGAACCGTCTGCGGTTGCTTGTTTCAACGAATACACAACGTCGTCGGCAGAAAGAACTGTGCCGTCGGAAAATTTTATGCTTTTAAGTTTAACTGTTATCACGGTGCCGTTTTGTTTTATTTCAGATGCAATGTAATTTTCCGCTTCAAAGCTGTCGTTCAACTTCACAAGAGGGTCGTATAAAAGCTTTGACAGTTCTTGGTTTTGCTTTGTCTTGGCAGTAAAGGGATTAAGCACATCTTTAGATGAATATGCAAGGTTAACAGTGGGAATGCCCCCGTTGTTTGAAGAAACCGACGCACCGTCACCGCTGTTTTCCTTTCCGTTAATTCCTGAGCAGGCGACCATAGCAAGACAGCACACAAGGCTGACAAGCGAGAAAGCAAGCCTTTTAATCTTCATATGTGTACCTCCTCAAAGTTTAACGATGTCATTGTATTATACTATATTTTCCGCATCTTTTCAACAAATAATTACAATTATGTCATGAAAGGTTAAATAAAATTAACTTTATAATCTATTGCAAAAACTGTAA